>JAISML010000260.1 GCA_031276775.1 Eubacteriales Family XIII. Incertae Sedis bacterium
TTTCTGCGCTTGGCGAGCCGCAAGCCGCCGCAGGAGCTTGCCTTGGGCGCTCTGACGTTGGATCTTGTGGCAAATCGGGCATTCAAAAACGGCGAGGATTTGCTCCTGACGCAGAAAGAGTTTGCCCTGTTGTTTCTGCTTGCGCAAAACGAGGGAGAGATATTGACTGCGGACTTCCTGTACGAAAAAGTGTGGGGGCGTCCTATGGTCGGGGATAAAAACACCCTTCGCGCGACGATCTCCAAGCTGAGAAAAAAATTGACGCCCACCGGCTTCGACGTCTGCGTTTGGCGCGGGCAAGGTTACGTACTTGAAAAAAATTGCTTTCCGACCCGCGAAGATTGATTCCTGTTGAAGCTTCTTTCCTAATTGAAGCCTGATTCCCGTTGAAGATTAATTTCCATTAAGGTTCGTTATTTTCTTTCCGCAGGACAATATAATGGAACTGTATTTCCATCCACCAAAACAGCCTGCGCCGTCCGGACGGTTCGCGTGCGGGCAGCTTGGCGTACCGGCGGCGGACGGATCCGAACTTCGGCATCGACGTTGCGTTGCTATTTAAAGGAGTTTCACAATGAATCACAAAAAATTGCATTCCGGCAGAAAATTACTGGCGCTGCTGCTGACGGCAGTCATGTTGCTCGGCATGACGCCCGTTGCTTTCGCAACGGAATCTGAGACGGAGAGCCCCGTCGTGGAAGAACCTTTCGCGGAAACCCGTGCGGTTTTGGATGCGCTGAAAAAAACCGCAAGAGAGCGGGGGGAGGGAAACACGGATCAGAGCAACGAAACGTATCTGATCGGCGGGAAAGAATACAAGGTCATCCGCAATGACTTCATCGCCTGTTATGTCTCGACAGAGGACGGAAGTTTTACAATCCTGCCGACGGCCTCCGTCTTCGACCCGGACAAACCCGCGTCGCGCGGTGCTTTCACCATTGACGGGGAGGTCTTCGTCTTCGGAGAAATCCGCGGCGACGCCGAAACCGGAGACGGGGCGATCTTCGTCCCGCCCGCAGTGGAAAACGATATGATCGCCGCGCACTACGCGGTCGGCGACTATGTGATCTCACAGTATCTGGCGATCACGAAAGACGCCGGGCACAAAAACGCGTACGCCGTCAAAGTCGGCTACGGTGCGGAATACTTTGGGACACAGGCTTCCGGCATTTCCGCCGAGATCGTGATCGACACGTCGGCGGGCGCGGAAGGCGAACCTTCGTTCCAAACGGAAAGCGGCGCGGCGCTGACGCCGGGAACGACGTTGTCGCCTGTGCCGGACGTCATCTCCGTGCCGGAGCGCGTGACCGGCGCAAAGGCTTTCCTCGTATTGAAAGAGGATCGGGGAAACGCGCCGTCCGCCCTGATCCTCGGCGAATTTGCGCAACTTCTCGGCGGCGGGACGAACCTCGGATCGGATATCCTGCCCGGCATTGCGGACAGCGCGATCAAGCTCCTGTTCGATGAGTCGAAGACAGCCGAACGCGCGTCGGATGCAGACAAAGCCACCGCCGGGGGCGCGGCGGGCGCCAATCCCATCGCAGTGTTCAACACGAACTGCGGTTTCTATGACCTTTCCCCCGCGCAACTCATGTTGGAATCAATCGCCGCAGAGGCGCAGGCGAACGGGGCGGCGCCCCTGTCGGAAGAACCCGGCGCGCACCGCCTTTACTCGGAGAGTGAGGATCGCGTCACGATAATCACGGATCTGCCGCAGAACGAATACGGCGAAACCTATGTGGACATCGGAGACGAGATCTCGTTCGCCGCCGATCTGCCGAACGACGGAAGGGTAAAGTCGGAACTCTCGGTATCATACGGCAGGACCGGCGCAGAAGGTCCGGAGACCGCGCCGATAGATGTGACGCCGGACGCCGGCGGCATATGCACGTTCACCGTGCCGAACGATATCTATGTCGACGCGGAGGATGCGTCAAACAACGGGCAAATCGCCATCACGGTACACACGGAGACCGTTTCCGGAGCCTTGCCGCTTCTTGTGGACAACAACAGTTTTGTCGGCGATCCCGTGCAGGAATATACGGCCGACGGAAAAGTGCGCTTGTTCTCTCCCGACGGCACGGATCTGAAGCACAGCATCGCCGCCCTCGCAGGCGATACGGTCATGATCGAACTAAAGCGGTTGGTTCCCGGCTACATGCCCGTGTTGGAAGTCCGGCTCACGGACTATGGTTCCGGACCCGGCAGCGATGACGACGAAATAACGTTGATCTCCGCGGAAAATGTCACGATCGACAGCTACGCGTTCACCGTTCCGGCTTATGCGGAAAATGCGGCGCTTCATATTGAAATTTCCGCCGTGAACCGCAACGACTATGTGATCAACAGGAAAGTCGTGCAGGACGGGGACGCTGCCGCCGTCGGCACTTTGGCGGTGCGGACGCGGGCGGCGGGAAGCACGGACGCTTTCAAGGCGGTTCTTCCCTACGCGGGTCTGCTGCGCGCAAAAGCCGGCGATACGGTACAAGTACCCGTAGCGGCGATCACAGGCGCAGACTGGTTTTCCGGGCAGAGCACGGCAAGCCTGAGCGTCTACAATCTGTCAACCGGAGAGAGCATCCGAACGCAGGATCTGAAGACTGACACCGGGGTCTTTGAGTTCACCATGCCGGCCGCCAACGTGGAATTGGCGCTCAATCTCGCGGCGAAGCCCCGCGTGACGACGAAGATCGTCCGCACGCCGGACGGCGATTCCGATTCCGGCGCATCGCTGACGCTTTGGCCGGAGAATCCCGACAGGGGCGAGATCGTGACGGTCAACATTAATCTGTTCGGAAGCGGATACAAACTGAACCCTGCGGGATTTCTGAATGTCCGCAAAACGGGAGAGGAGGGGACGGAATACACGAATATCTCCGTCGTCTATCAACAGGTCTACCAATTCCAAATGCCGGACGACGGCAGCGATGTGACGGTGGAACTCATTTTGGACAAGGTGCCCGATCCGCCCAGGATGCACACCATCGCCACAAAGCCCTTTGCTGCCGAGGGCAACGTGATCTTCGGCATTTCCCACTGGGTGGGCAAAACCGGTTCTCACGAAATCGACGCGGCCAATGCGGCTTTCCAGGCGGGCACAGCCTTGGACGAGTCGGCCAAGACGATGAAAGCCGCCGCCGGCAGCCCGATCATGTTCTACGCGTCCAAAAAGGTCGGCGTACCGGACGGGTGGACGCTGAAACGCGTCCTGCTCATCGTCGGCGGGGGAGAGAACGCGGAAGAGCATGTATATGTCCCGGGTTCCCCGGGCGTCCTTGGATTTGACAAAAACGGAGACGCGTATACTTTCACCATGCCGGACGCGCCCGTGACCATCGCGGTTGAAGCGCAAAATACGGCTGCGCCGGATCGGATCGTCACGGAAACCCTTGTCGAGATCGACGGAGAAGCGTATCCTTACACCAACTATCAGACCGACGTGGGCAATCTCCGCACCTACAAATGGAACGGCGACGGAACCATGGATTTGGTCGGATTTACAAACATGGATCCGGTCGACGGGGCTTTCATCGGCGATCAGATCTTCGTTGCCGCCCATCCGATGTTGGGCGGAAGTCTGAAATCCATCACCGTGGAACAGGAAGGCTTCGCACCCTTGGACATCAAATCCACCGGCAGTTACAACCCGCACCTCGGCGCGGATGTCTATTCTTTCCATGTCATGCGCGGGGACGTCTGCAGGATCAAGGCCGTATACGCGACGGTCGACACGGCGCAGGTATCTATCCGCGGCAGCGAGAACGACAGCAACCTCGTATTCATCGGCGATCGCACGCGGACGCTGATGTTCGGACGGGTATACGCGCCTGACAAACCGATGCCGATCAGTTCCGCGCGCACGATCATCGAACTCAAAACCGCCGACGGGGCCGTCGGAGATCTGATCTACACCCTCAGTTTGGCCGGAACCCCCGGTTACGAAGCGGGAGATGTCGATCTGAAACTCATGGAATACAAGGACGGTTATGCGCGCTACGAACTGTCCGTATCGGCGAAAGGCGCCGGACCGCATCCTTCCGTGGAGGTCTACATCGACAAGGCGGATCACACCAAGCGTCCGATCATCGAAAGCATGGCGCCCAACCACACGAACATGGATAAATTCAATTACATCCTCATCAAGGGCAAAAACCTGCGCAACTTCGTGCAGACCCAACTGTACAATTACAATCCCAGGATCGTCATGAAGCAGAGTTCGAAAAGAATCGGCGAATCATTCGTTGAAAAGACCTACAACGTGAATCCCGCAGCCTTGCAGGTGAGCAGCGACGGAACCGAAGCGAAGCTGTATTTGAAGAGCGCGGACTTCACGCCCGTATCGCCGCCCGAAGCCCCCGCCCGGCCCACATTCGCGACAGACAACGAATATTCTGTGCATCTCGACTGGCATTGGGGGGACAACATCGGTCCCAACCTCGAACACGACAGCGTGTGGACGGCCTGGTCGCTCGACGATCTCCGGTTCGACTTCAAGCCCAACGCCACGTATTGCTACGCTGTGATCGGGCGGATCAGGGACAGCGTGGATTCGTACGACGCCATCCTGAGCGAAAGCCCGGACGACCTCGCACAGAACGACGCCATCTCTGAAGCCATTCTCACCTTTGAATGCAGAAGCGGCTTTGAGATTGCGTCAAGCGGCGGGCAGACGCAGATCACGCTGAAAGATCCGAACAGCCCCGTGTTGGTAAACGGCATGTTGACGCTGGAACCGTCAGAGGCTTCCGGTACGCCGTTCACGCTAACCCGAATGCCCGAAAACAGCGTGCGGCTGGAGACAAAGATGAAGCTCGTCGCGAAAGGAACGACGCTTTTCTCGCCCGTTGGCAACATGAGCGGTCTGCACATGCGCTTCGACCGGGGGACGGTGTATTCCTCCAAAGCGGGCGCGACGCATCCGCCGACCTTTCTGCCCTACGGCGACGTCACGGTGGACATATTCGGCTACAACGGCTTTTCCGCAAAATATGACAGCATCCGGATGTTGCCGTCCAAGGTGCAGCTCGCGGGCGGTCTGCTCCTGCAGATCCCCGGCATCGGTCTGCCGCTTGCGGGGCTGACGCTTGAAACATTGCAGCTGAATTTGGAAAACGACCGACCCGGCTTCGACGGCGTCAAAGCGGCCGGGGAAGTGGGCGGATCGTTTGCCATCATCACGCTCCAAGGCAGCGGCTCGGTCGACACGTTCAAAAACGATTACCGTTTTGAAGGCGAGGTGGAGATACCGGTCTTCGAAGCGAGGGGCTACCTCGAACTGACCGAATCGCAACGCTTCAAAATTCCGATGTTGGAAGCATTCCACATCCAGGTGGGCGCCGACAAAGGCATCCCGCTTGTACCGCCGGTCACCGTCGGCTACCTGAACGGTTTCGAAGGCGGCATCTTCGGCCTGGCTTCCACGTTGGACTACGACCCGACGGATCCGGGCAAACCGATTTTGCCACCGCTCCGCATCGCGGGCGGCGCGCGTTTCCAACTGCTTGAATTCATGGAATTTTGGGTGGAACTCACCGCCGGACCGGCCTATTTCAAACAGTCGATGCACGACATGTTCATCAACCTGAAAGGCGTCAACTTTCAGCTGATCGAAGAATTGACGACGGAGATCGGCGTGTACACGGAAACGGCTCCCCACGCGCGCACGAGAATGGGATTCAGATACAATTCGCGTCTGCGCGCAAATCTTTTGAAAGGCATCGTCTCGGACATCTTCATCGCGGAGGGCAACCTGAACATCAGCGCAAGCATGGAACACCCCTCCTACTGGATCGACAGGCAGGAAACGTACCAAAGCGTGCTGAGTCTGTTGAACGCCATCGACGCGAGATTCGCCGCAAGCGGCAATCTGAAAGGCATTCTTCAGGTTCCGCCGTTCTCTTTCCTGGGCGTGGATTACGGTCCGTTCCGGATCGCGCAGGTGGCGGCGTGGTTCGATTCCGAGATCCGTATAGGCGCGCAGATCAGGGCGTCCACGTTCCGCGTGGGTACGGAAGTCGGTTGGGGACCGTTCAGCATAGCGGTGGACTACGACTTTCTGCATCCGTGGGAAGCGCCCAATTTCGACATGAATTTGTTCTCGGCGGACGGCATGCCGCGCGCCGCGATCCATTCGGAAGCATTCGGGGACGGCAAGTCCGGCGGCCGGCTCACCATCGGGGAAGGGATCCGCGTGATTGCGGACAGTTTCGGCGAAACGCGGCCGCAGACGGAAGGACTGCGCCCCTTGTCCGATCCGGCCGCAAATCCCGGCGCCATCAGCGTATACGGGGACGCGGGCAGTTTCACCCACACCGTCACGGTGAAAGACGACGGAAACAGCCATTGGGTACAGGCGGCAAACCTGACAGCCGGTGCGGATTTCACGCTGACCGTCTACGATCCGGACGGCAAACCTCTCGCACTCAAACCGGTTCCCTGCAACGCGGTCTGCACGGCGGATCAGGGGGAACACGCCTACAACGCCCTGCGCGCCGAAGACGGTTCCGGTCTGATCGTCCGTTTGGATGAGCCGGGCGAATACCGGTTCACCTCAAACAGCGAGTTCAAAAGTTGGCTGATGGAAGCCGACCCCGCGCCCGCCATCACGGAGAGCGGTTTGAATCCGAACGAAGCCAAACTCTCGTTTAAAGCGGAGCATTTGGACAACGACGCCGCCTATCGTTACAAGGTCGTACTTGAGAAGCAAAACGCCGCCGGAGACGGAACGGCGGACAGTGTCATTTTGGATGAGGGAGACGGCAACCCGGACGCCGACGATCTGATAACGGGCGTTTCAACTTTCGAAATGACGCTTGACCTTGCGGACTTTGCCCTGAACGACGCGTTGGAGAGCGGAGACTACCTGCCTGCGGTTTTGTTGTACGAGGTAAGCGGCGAGGACGATCCGGACACGGAAGATGTGAACGAAGAGCTACGCGACCTCATTTCCGTGAACAGAATTCACACGCCCGTCACGGTAACGAACACGCCGGTCGCAAGTATCGCGCCGGGCGCATTGAGCGACCTCCAAGTCACGGCGGCGGGCAACGAGTCCATCAATCTGACCTTCGAGGGCGCGACGGTCGCCCCGGGATTCGGCTATCCGGCGGACGACGGCGATCCCGCAACGCACGAGGATCAAAACCCGCCGGTTTGGAAGCCGTCCCACTACTTGGTGAATCTGTACGACGAAACCGGAAAGTTGGCGTCGCGATCGGTTGAAGCAACGCAATACGGCGACGCGCAGCCGGACGCGGAAGACGGTACGCAAACCGAGACGCCGTTGTCCTTCACCGTCAGTGACGCCTTGAAAGGCGCGGACGGCAGATTCGACGTGCGTTTGGCGGGCATACCCGGCGGACGCACCTACACGGCAGAAGTGACGCCCGTCTTTGCGACGGAGTATCAAATGCCAAAGGTGTCGGAATCGGGCGCGCCCGCAGCAAGCGGAGATGCCGAAGACGACAGCATGGAAGCGGAGCGGAAAGGCGTATCCGTCACTCGGACGATCGCGGTGCCCAAAGCCAACCCGCCAAACCTTGCGATCGAAGCGTTCAAAAGCACAAAGGAAACGGTAAACGGCACGGCGGCCTACTATCTGTCGGAAAACGCCCGCATCGACGTCGCGTCGGACGTCCCCTGCGACATCACGGTCAGGAAATATTCCTCGTCGGCGACCGTTCCCGCAGTAAAAACGGCTGCAAACGTCACCGTCCTGCAACTGACGGATGCGGATTTCAAGGACAGGACGAATGAAATCATGTCCTCCGGGCTGTACGCGATCACGGCGAAAAACGCCGCAGGCGACACGACGACCGAGCTTGTGAACATCGTGATCGACAAGACCGCGCCTTTCCTGCTGATCGACGATCTTACGACAGAGCAGCGAAGTGCGGTGAACGGGCATTTCACGATCACCGGTTCTGCGGAGCCCGGCGCACGCGTGATGAGCAACCTGGGACACAGCACCGTCGGCGGCGCGGACGGACGGTTCACCATGCAAGGGTCCATCGATGCGGAACGCGAGGAGGTTTTCGTTACGGCGACTGATGCGGCAGGCAACACCGCCTCGGAAAGCGTGATCCTCGTTCGCACCGCAGGGCCGGAGGAAGAGATTGATCGGAAAGATGCCGTCAAACCCGACGATCCCAAGGCCGGAACCAAGATCGGCGGCACAAAGATCCGTAACAGAACCGGCTACACAAGCACGGAGCGTGACGTCGCAGTGAACCTCTCCGCCGGCGACGAAACCGGTACGGACGCCGACGCAGACAAAGATAAGGCGACAGACGCCGGGGATGGGTCGATCGCGGAGGAAAGCGGAGCAACA
>JAISML010000262.1 GCA_031276775.1 Eubacteriales Family XIII. Incertae Sedis bacterium
GCCCCGCCGCGCTCTCCAAAGTCCTCGGCGCCTGTGACTTCGGCAACGACATTGCGCAAAAGATGCCGGACGTCCTGCATCTCGCGGTCGTCATGCCGCGCGTTTCCCACGCGCTCATCAACGGGATCGACGTTTCCGAAGCGGAGAAAGCGCCCGGCGTCGCAAAGGTGATCACCCACAGGGATGTGCAAGGCATCAATCGCATTACTTTTCCGGTCGGAGACGTGCGTTCCAAGGCCAACGGCTTCGAACGCCCCATCCTGAACGACACGAAGGTGTTCCGATACGGCGACGTCGTCGCTTTGGTCGCGGCCGATACGCCCAAGCATGCACGCGAAGCGGCGAAACTCGTGAAGCTCGACCTGCAACGCTTGCCGGAATATTTGAACGGTTTGGACGCGATGGCGGATGACGCCGAGGAGATTCATCCCGGCATCCCGAACGTCTTTCTTGAAAACCCCGTATTCAAAGGCGAGGACACGCGGGAAATACTGAAACATGCCAAGTATGTCGTGGAAGGCAGCTTCCATTCCACGCGTCAGCCGCACATGGTGATCGAGCCGGAGGTCGCCCAAGCTTACACGGACGACGAAGGAGTCCTGACAATCCACTGCAAATCGCTGTATCTGCAGATCAACATCGCCGTGCTGAGCAAAGGGATCGGTTGTCCGCCGGAGAAGATGCGCGTGATCGAAAATCCGACGGGCGCAAGCTTCGGTTACGCGTTCTCGCCTTGCACGTCCGGTCTGGTCGCGGTCGCGACAATGGCGACCGGCCGTCCGGTTTCCCTGGTCTTAAACTATGAGGAATTTATGCACTTTACCGGAAAAAGAGCGCCTTCGTATTCAAACGCGCGGTTGGGTTGTGACGAAAACGGAAAGCTCACCGGTCTCGAATACGAAATTGCGTTCGACAAAGGCGCGTATTCCGAAGTCGCGGGGCTGATCGTGCAAAAGGGGCAACGCTTTTACGGCGCCCCTTATGCCATTCCCAATGTCATGGGGCTGTCCAAGGCGCACTTTTCCAATCACGCGTTTTCCACCGCCTACCGCGGATTCGGATCCCCGCAATGTTACACCGGATCCGAACAATTGATCGACATGCTGGCGGAGGCGGCGGGCATTGATCCGCTCGAAATGCGCCGCAGAAACGTCTATCGCCCCGGAGACACGTCGCCGAACGGCAACACATTTGACGTATTTCCCATGGAAGGCATCCTCGATGCGCTCAAACCCAAGTACGAAAAGCTGAAAGCGCGCGCGGCGCAGACGTCGACAGCCGACAGGAAACGCGGCGTCGGCGTTTCCATCGGTCATTACAATGTGACGAGCGGACCGAACGACCATTCCGAAATCGCGGTGGAACTCAATCCGGACAATACCGTCACCGTGTACAATACCTGGGAAGATCAGGGACAAGGCGCCGATGTGGGGACGCTCGTCCATGCGTACGAAGCGTTCCGCCCCCTCGGGCTCACTGCGGAACAGATACGGTTGGTCATGAACGACACCAAACTCTGTCCGACGACGGGACCCGCCGCCGGAAGCCGCAGTCATTACATGGCGGGCAACGCGATCAAGGACGGGGCGGACAAACTCCTCGCGTCCATGCGCAAGGAGGACGGAACCTACCGCACTTATGATGAGATGATCTCAGAGGGCTTGCCGGTGAAGCATCTCGGAATACACGACACCGCGCATCGCACCCGGGCGCTCGATCCCGACACGGGACAGGGCAATCCGACCGCCGAGTACACCTACGGCGCGTTTCTCGCCGAGGTGGAGGTGGACGTCAACACGGGGAAAACGCGGGTCTTGGCCATGCACTGCGTCGCGGACATCGGCACGGTCGGCAACTATCCCGCGGTCGACGGACAGGCGTACGGCGGCATGATGCACTCGATCGGATTCGCGCTTACGGAGGACTATTCCGACGTCAGCAAACACAAGAACATGATCGCTTCCGGCTTTCCGTACATCGACATGATTCCGGACGGGGAGGACTTCACGGTGGAGTATCTCGTCACGGAACGCCCGTCGGGACCTTATGGTTCGAGCGGATGTTCGGAGATGTTCCAATCCGGCGGGCATGTCGCGATTCTGAACGCGATCTACAACGCGGTCGGCGTCCGCATCTTCGAATTGCCCGCCACACCTGAAAAAGTGAAGGCGGGCATCGACGGTTTGGCGCGCGGCGAAGATGTCAACCGAACCGGACGCTACTATCTCGGCGGGGACTTTTACAAAAAAGTCGACGAGATCAAGGCAAATCCCGTCAACGCGCACTGAAGAAGCGCAAAACGAGAAACCCTGATACTGTTTTCAAAAAATATACGGCAATCGGAGAAAATGGGTTTATAATGGATAAAAGACACATTTGAAGCACAGGAATGCCTGCGGCATGCACTTCAAGATGCGGGAAGCGATATATCGCCGTGCGTCACCCGGGACTTTACGGAGACAACCATAAAATCGGAGGTGGGGATTTGGCGACCATAACACTGTATGCGGGCAAGATCAACGGAATGCCCGGTCTGATCGACGATCTCAAAAGGAGCGTCAGAGACTACAATTCCGAGCTTTTTTCGTTCAAAAATTGCATGCTCACCGTGAACAAAAGCGTCTGCGACCTTGACGACGTGATCGACTCCATCCGATCGTCCACCAGGATACAGGAAGAAAAAATCGCCGTCCTCGATCAGTTCAAACAAAACTGCGCGAACTTTGCCGCAGAGGTTGTGCGCATCGACAGCGAGGTGGCGGATCCGGTCAACAGGAACAAAGAGATTTTTTACAGCCAATACGACTATCTGAGACCGGAATGCGAG
>JAISML010000258.1 GCA_031276775.1 Eubacteriales Family XIII. Incertae Sedis bacterium
TCGCCGTCCGCCTGTTTACGGGAAAGCGGATCAGCGACAAGGTGGAGGGGCGTATCCATATGATAGGATTTCTCCTGTTGATCGCACTGATGATCTACATTACCGTCATCGATGTGGACAAGTTCATCATCCAATGACGAGGCGCGTGAATTGCGGCGGCGTGCGCATCGGCGGCGGCGCGCCCCTATCCGTGCAATCCATGACGAATACGGATACGCGGGACGTCGGGGCGACCGTCGCGCAGATCGCGGCGCTGGAAGCCGCCGGCTGCGACATCGTCAGATGCGCGGTGCCGGATATGACGGCGGCCGCCGCCATATCCGGGATCAAGGCGCGCGTGAACATCCCCGTCGTGGCGGACGTCCATTTCGACCACAGACTTGCGATCGCCGCCATTGAGCGCGGCGCGGACAAGATACGTATCAATCCCGGGAATATCGGCGGGGATGCTGAGGTGCGGGCCGTCGCGCGGCGCGCCAAAGCCGCCGGCATTCCCATTCGCGTGGGCGTCAACAGCGGTTCGCTCGAAGCCGATCTCCTTGGGACATTTGGAGGACCGACGCCGGAAGCTTTGGCGGAAAGCGCGGTCAGAAATATGGAACGCTTGCAAAGATTTGATTTTGAGGACATCGTGATCTCGATCAAATCCTCGGATGTGCGTGAAAACCACGCCGCGTTGAAGATACTCGCAGCGCGCACGGATTGCCCGCTGCACATCGGCATTACGGAAGCGGGAATCGGGGAAAGGGCGATCATAAAATCCGCCGTCGGCATTGGCGCTCTGCTCTTGGACGGGATCGGCGATACCCTGCGGGTGTCACTGACGGGCGATCCCCTGCGGGAGGTTCGGGCGGCGCAGGATATTCTGGCTTCCATAGGTCTTCTGCCGGGTCGCATCAACCTCGTCTCCTGTCCGACCTGCGGAAGATGCCGTGTGGATCTGGCGCGGATTGCGACGGAGGTGAGCGCGGCGATCCGTCCGCTCGAGAGGGAAGCCGGCAATCTCACCGTCGCGATCATGGGATGCGCGGTCAACGGACCGGGCGAGGCGTCCCATGCGGATCTCGGTGTGGCCTGCGGCGACGGCAAAGCGGTCCTGTTCAGGAAAGGCGTCGTCGTCGGCGCCGTCGCGGAGCAGGAAATTGTGCCGGCGATCCTGCGGGAACTTGCCGCACTCCGCGCGGTTGGCGCAACTTCGCCCTGAATGACTGCCCGGTGCGCGGTATTGCGCCGAAAGCCGGAGCAGCCGAATGCCGGAGCAACCGGATGCCAAAGCAGCCGAATGCCGGAGCAGGGGATTTACGCGCGCGCGGCGGATTTTTCCCTGCTGCGACGGCGATCGAGCCGGCGTCCGATCAGATACAGCGCCGCGCTGCCCGCGATCGTCACAAGCAGGATCATTGCGGCGCACAGCAGGAAAAATGTGTCGGGCAGCAGATTGATGACGGGATCCGTGCGGCTGTCAAATATCCAGAAGCCGTTGTCGAAAAACAGCTCGTGGAAAGCGATGAAAAAACGATCCCAACCTGCGGCGATAAGCGCGCCGATTACGAGCGGCAGGACAAGGGAACAAGCGGCGCCGAGTTTCAGAAAAGACGTTTGCTTTCTGCGCAGTTTGTACGCGCAGATCGGCGCAGCGCAGACCGATGAGGCGATCAGCAGGGCTTGCGTCAGAACGAAGATGCGTTTGACTTCCGCGAAGTGGATGCGTCCCGTCTCCGACATCGGCAGGGTCGGAAAGGTCAACGGACCCTGCGCAAAGATGGAATTGTAGGATATGAGCGCGTCGTAATTCATTCTGATCTCTTCGGCGGACAGACCGGATGCGGCGGGTATGCCGAACAGGTCGACGGTTGCGTAATACAGGGGTCTGAAGTTCAACGTAAAGACTGCGGCAAAAGACAGCAACAATACGGTAAGCAGAATTGCAGCCATGATATTGGACACAGTGAACCGCTTTTCTTTGTTCATCCGAAATCCTCCGTATTTCCCCAAAACATCGCCGTTGCGTGCGCCTGCAGATCGAGTCCCGCGATGTTTGCGAGTTCGACGGCGGCAAGCCTGTCGTCCCCGACCGTGGCATGGGAGGAAAACAGGCGCGTGGCCGACACGATGCCGGAACAGAGCAACCCGGCGTCCGTCCTGTCGGGAAGTTCACCGTGTTCTTTGTATATGCGGTAAACAATGGTCGATGTCGCGCCTACGGGTTCGCCGCGAAAATATACGGGATCCCGTGTTGTGATGCCGCCGAGGCGATGATGATCGATGATCTCCGTGACGATGGCTTCCTCGATGCCTTCCGCCGCTTCGGCTTGCGCGTTGTGATCGACGAGTATGACGCGCCTGTTCCGGAGATCGCCAATCTCCGGCGGCGTCGCAACGCCAAACATGCCAAGCACGCGGCGCGCTTCCGCGTCAAGGTTTCCCGCCCTGTACGCAAGATGACGCGATTCGGGCGAGATCCGGTTTTTCAGGTTCGCGTAGGCGATTGCGGAACAGACAGCGTCCGTGCAGGGATCGCGTCCGCCGAGAACCGCCGTTTCATGCGTCTCCCGCTTTCCGGGCGCTTTCTCCCCGGGAACGCCGTGCAACTCCCGAAAGAGTTTTTCGTATTCCGCGTCCGCCTCCTCTTTGGTGTGGCCGCCCTCAGGGTCGTAAGGTCCGCGGGGCGCGGAACATCGACCGCGATCCGCCTCGGCCGGCGCGCGCCTGTGTATCCGTTCAAGTGTTTTTCCGTCATTTGCCATTTCGCCGGGTTCCTCCTGTTGCCGCTTGCGGAAACAGACGCGAAGGAGTTCGGTTGCACGATTGCTTTATTGCATTATTGTATCACATTGTTGCGCGCGACGCTTCCCGTCAACCCCTGAAGCAATCTTCATTCATTACATCTTTCCTACAAATCGGGGAAACCGCTTCCTTTCGCCGTGCGGTCTTGGTATAATACGTATGTATAGCAATGTGAGAGAGGTGTTCATTTTGTCGGATACACGCAAAGAAAGCCGGAACGGGATAAACGGCATGGAAGATTTTTTCGAGAAGTTTGACGAGATCGAAAAAGATTTCAGACGGAGCAGCGACGCGAGACGTCCGGCTTCCGATTTTTCCGATATATATGCCGGGAAAGAGCCGGAAGGCCTGTATGAAGAGGTCGTTGCCGATCGGGCGAAGCGGTTCGGCAGGAAAAACGATTCCGATCGCCCGGGGTATGCTCCCGAAAATCCGGGCGGGGAACGAAGCGGCGCGAAAGAAAAAACCGCTGCGGCGACGGACGATCTGTTTGTTGCGTTGCCGGGCAGTCCGTTCGCCGCGGCGCCGAACGATCCTTTCGTTATGCCAAGACGATCGTCCGCCGCGCCGCAGCGCGAACCTTTCGGCGCAAACGCGCCGGTGGGCAGCCTTTTCGGCGCGCCGGCGGAGGACTCCGGCGCCGCGCCGTCAAACGACGCCGACGCCGCGGCGCCGAACGATCTTTTCATTGCGCCTGGGAAACCGTCGTCCGCCGCGCCGGTGAACGGATCGCTTTTTCACGGCGCGGGGACGGAAACTCCCTCCGACGACGTTCCGGGGGGCGATCCTCCCGCCGCGAAGTTGAGTGATTTCTTCGATGTGCCGTCCGACGGCTCCGGCGTGGGCGCGGATTCGGACGGGGATGCGCGGGAGACCGGGCTTGCGGCTTCCGCCGGACGCGCGGATGCGCGGAGGACGTCCGGGGAAAGAACGATCGCCCGTCGCAGCGCCCGCACGGGACGCGCAAACGGCGGAGCCGGATCCAAAGCCCGCGGCGGCGGAAAAGGCGGCGGAAAGCGCGGAAAAGGCAGGAAGAAACATCGGACGCTCAAGACGATCCTCGCGACGCTCTTCATCGTCGCACTCGCCTGCATGGCCGTCGGCGTGCTCTATGTCTACAGTGTCATCAAGGACGTTCCGGAGGTCGATCCGAGCGACATTACGGCCCGGCTTCGGGTTGTGTCCACCATGTACGACGATGCGGGGAACCCCGTGAAGAACATCTACATGGGCGACGTGCAGCGTACCATCGTCAAATACGAACAGTTGCCGGAGCATTTGAAGAATGCGTTTATCGCCATTGAGGACAAGACTTTCAGAACGCATCACGGGTTCAACTTCGTCCGGATGGTCGGCGCGGTCAGGGACAGTCTGTTCAAGGGCGGCCGGATCAGCGGGACCAGCACCATCACCCAACAGTTGGCCAGGAACATCTTTTTGGTGGAAGACAAGAGCAAGCGCACCTTGAAGCGAAAGCTTGAGGAGGCTTACTATGCGGTGCAGCTTGAAAAGAAATTGGGCAAGGATGAGATTTTGACGGATTATCTGAATACGATTCCCTTGGGGAACCGCAGTTACGGCGTTCAAACCGCCGCGAAATCCTATTTCAACAAGAATGTGGAGGAACTGACCCTCATCGAAAGCGCCGCCCTTGCCTGCCTGGCAAAATCGCCCACGGAATACGCGATGATCAAGACGGTAAACAAGGGAACCGTGGCAGGCGACGACCCGCGCATGCTCCTGCAGGGACAACAGTATGACTACCTGTACAACGAACGGATCGAGCCGCGCCTGAAACTCGTGTTGGACAACATGCTGGAACAGGAATTGATCACGCAGGCCGAATATGACGAAGCGTCCGCGGACGTCCTGCGCAATCATCTGCAACCCACGGAGGAAACGGTTGACAACAACGCGGCGTTCTTTGTCGATTATGCCATCGACAACGTGGCGGAAAATTTGATGAAGACCTATCCCGAACAGTATCCGACCAAAGCCGACGCGATACGCATGGTCTACACCGGGGGTTTGAAGATACACACGACGCTCAATACGGATTTCCAGAACATTATGGCCGCGGAATACGGGAAAGAGGAGAATTTTCCGCAGATCGTCAGGTTGAAACGCGACGGGAACCGCAACATCCTGGATGAGGACGGGAACCTGATTCTCTTCCGGTATGAAAATATGTTCGCGGAGGACGGCCGTTTCATCTTCGGCGCCAACGAGGCGCGCAAGCTTGAGGACGGCAGTCTCATGTTGCTCGCAAACACGCAGGAGAATCCCGTGCGGCTGAAGTACTACAGTACGGTCGTGGAAGACAGACCGGATGTGCGCATCGATTTCAAGGATATCTATCAGATAGACGAAAACGGCAAGTTCTACATCATCAAGAGCAGCGTGATCAATGTGCCGCCGGGATACTCGACGATGGATGAACAGAAAAACGTCATCCTCTCCGCGAAGCTTTTCACGGATTACCCGGATCTGTTTGCGATGGGCGAGGATGGAAGCGTCTCCGTTCCGACGACGAGTTACACGCTCGGGCAGAAAGTGATTCAGCCGCAGTCGGCCATGGTCGTGCTGGAACACGCCACCGGTCACGTCAAAGCGATGTACGGGGGCCGCAACATCGCGGGAGAGATGAATTTCAACCGGGCGGTCAGTCCAAGACAGCCCGGGTCTTCCATGAAGCCCATCGGAACCTACGGACCGGCCATTCAGATGAGCGCGGAGAAGATACCCATCACGAACGGGGAGGAATCGTACGGAAAATATTGGTCGCCGCTCAG
>JAISML010000028.1 GCA_031276775.1 Eubacteriales Family XIII. Incertae Sedis bacterium
GACGGGGAGAAATTGGGCAAGATCGCCAAGAATTTAATGCGGAGTGACGCGGACTATTTCATTCTCGCGGAGGCCCGTGACGGAATTGCGCTGGATACGGCGGTGCGCATTGCGGGGAAAGGCGCCAGACGCATGAAGATGACGTTTCATACGCGCGATCCCTTGTCCTTTGCATGGGACGCAGCGGTGGAAATCGTCCGTAGCTTGGGCGGGGATGTGCGGGATACCGCCTTGCGCGTGGCCGGAAGTTTTGATTATCTCTTCCATTTTGTCAATCTTCGTCGGAACAATGCGAAAAAACTCAGGGGCATCTATGAAATCGGTGTTGCGCGCGGAGCCGTGACCTCCAAAGAAAATGGAATCTATGTCAACGAAATATGCCAATACAGCCACGCAACAGATGCTTGGAAGTGGACTTTCCGAATCAGCCCGGACAAGCGGGCCATAGGCGAAGAAGAAGATCCGGAAGCGTTTTGCGCCTTTGAATCCGGTTTGCGGACGCTCAGCGACAGGGGTGCTCCGTCATGATTGGATTCGACGCGTATGTGTTGATTTCCGTAGTTTCGGCGATCATCTATTTGTTCCTGATTGCCGGCATACTGTTGCTGTTCAGAAAGCGGATCGCAGGATTCGTGTATGCGGTAAAATATCGAAGGAGACTGTCGTCGCCGCGATTTAAAAACACAAACGTTTCGGGACTTTCAAAGCATCTCGACAATGTTCTGGCGGCCGTCATGCGACGTCCCGTATCGTCCACCGCTTTTCTCGTCGGCGTCATCGGACTGTTTTTTCTCGTGTTCATCCTCTCCGCGTCCAATCTGTCCGTCGGCGTTTCGGTCGTCGTCGGACTGTCGTTTGCAGTTCTTCCGTATCTGTTTTTGCGTGTAAAATTGGAACGCTTGCGCAGACGGGGGAGTTTTGAAGGCGAAAATCTGATCTCATCGCTGCTGACTCAGTATTGGGTGTCGGGCGGCAACATCTTCAACACGCTTGAAAGGACGATCATGACGGGCGACGGCATCAGGATCACAGGGAAACTCCTATCCACAATGCTGCTTGAGATCAGAAACACCGGCAACAAAGAGCGGATCCGAAAAGCGACGGAGGCTTTTGCTTACGGCGTCAACACGAATTGGAGCAAAATGCTTGCCTATCACATCGGGACGGCCGCCGTCGGCGGGAACGACATTTCGTTGGCGATAGAGGACATCCTCGTACAATTGCGCGAGGCGCGTTCTCTCGCGGAAGAGCGGAAGCGAATCAACGGGGAATCCGTGCGTATTGTAATCTTTCTTATCCCTTTGATTTATGCCGGTTCCGTGTTCGTGTCCATCCGATTGCTCGGCTTGGGGTTTTCGGGATTTTTCCGGAATCAATTCATGACTGCGGGAGGTTTTGGATTTTTCAGTGTCATTACATTTCTGTTCATGTTGAACATCGTGCTGCTGGAGATCATCACGAACAAGAAATTGGATTTTTGACAAGGGAACAGGGCAATTGGCAAGGGAGCCTTGGTCGGAAGACCGCAGACAGATCGATGACGGGATGGATGCGTGGAGCCGTAGGCAACGCAATGGCAAGGGTGGGAAATCGGGAAGGCGGAACGAAGGAGGGCGTTTTGAACGAACATGCGATCTATGCAGCGATGCTTCTCTGCCTGCCGGTGGGCGCGTTGTTGTTGTCGCCGGGCATCGTTCCGGACATATTGTTTGGCGCGGGCAGAATGAAGCGACTGGCGTCGTTTGCGCGAACGGGATTGTCAGGAAGCAGGTTCAGGGAACGATTGCGCGGAGAAAAGGTTGATCGTGAAATATTTGAGGCGATCGGCTTTGTCCGAAATATCGTCGCCGCGCGGAAAGGGGATCGGATTCCTGCCGACTCGCTGTTGGAGCAATTGGCGCGATCGGATGGCGAACTCAAACCCGCGTATTTGAAAGCGCTCTCGCTGTTGCGGGTTAACCGAAAAACCGAGATGGTAACCGCTTTCTCCGAAGTTGCGGGGACGGGAGCCGCGCGGGATTTCATCAGAATTATCGTGAAATGGGATGAAGTTTCCCCCGAAAAACTGGCTTCCACGTTGCTTTCCTATCGCAACGCGATGCAGGAAATGCGAACCACGGAACTGAAACGCAAAAATGAGCTTTACAGCGACCTTGTATTTCTTCCCGTGGTGGTGAACGTGTTGGCCGTTTTTATGAATTTCATCTTCGTCGCGTATTTTATCGAGCAGAAAGACCTGCTGAACCAACTGTTTTTTTAACGGATGGGATCGGCGGACGGAAAGGAACGAAGAGCATGAAGCAAATGATTATATTATTGTCTACGATTATACTGGGCATAGCCATCTCCGCCATGGTGCTGAGCTTTCAGGATACCGCGCAAGGCATTACCGACTCCACGAAAGCGCGGGTGGAAGAACAATTGGCGTTTGAGTGAAAAAGATGAAACAGTACATTGTTTTGATCGCCACGGTTGCGTTGGGCGCATTCATCTTTCGGCTCATCATGGGTCCGGGCGAAGATTCCGTATTGTCCATGCTTGAAAGGGTTTTCGGCGCGGAGATTGAAAGGCGTATGGGCGCGGCATGAAACAGTTTATCGTCTTGGCGGCGGTAATTCCCGTCATGCTCGCCTTTGTCATGCAGTTTACTTTGGAACAGGCAAACTTCAGTCGTTCAATGCGCGCAGAGGAGGTTGTTCACAGCGCCCGCATCGAAGCGGAGTGGAATGGTGGGTTTACCGAAGAAGCGAAAAAGACGCTCGCGCGTAACATTGCCGACATATACGGTGTGACCGCGGAAGATGTCGCCATAGAAGCGGATGTGATCGGCGAATCGTTCGGACGTATAGGATTTTATCGAATCATCGTACCTGTTCCGAAGATCGTCGCGGCGAACCGGTTGTTTGGCATAAGCGATGAGGCGAATTGCGGTCGGTATGTTGTGGAAGGGTCATTCCCGAGTCTTCCGGGCTATCTCGCGACGTTCAAACCCGATGAAGAATTTCTTTTCCCGGATCCCGACGCGCCCGCTCTGCCGGATCCGAATCCCGACGCGCCCGCT
>JAISML010000033.1 GCA_031276775.1 Eubacteriales Family XIII. Incertae Sedis bacterium
GTGCCCGGCGTCACGCTTACGGCGCAGTGGACGGCTGTCCCGGCTTCCCCGCCCGCACCCGGGGGAAATCCTGAAAATCCCGCGGCGCCCGGCGCGGGAGCCGGCGACGATACCGTGACGACGGTCAGACCCAACGCCAACGCTTCTTCGGGCGGGAATGCGGGCCCGGACGGGACTGCGGAGCTGAGCGTGACCGGACGCGAGATCGCGGATCCCGACGTGCAAGCTTTCGCGGAATCGGGCGTACCCATCGTGGACATGGGACCTTTGCAGGTGCCGTTGCATGGGATGAAAGACACCCTCGCCTGCGGGCTGCTCAACCTGATCTGCTGTTTGATCGGGCTTGTGTTCGCCGTGCGGGGAACAGTCAAATACATTTCGGGCAGACGTCGTCTTTCCGCCGAAGACTACGGCGGCGCGCATGTCGGAAAGGCGAAGCGCAATTGGGTTTTTGCCGAAGTCTCCGTCGCGTTGCTCGGCGTGATCCTGTTCTTTTTGACGCAGGATCCGGGCGGAACCATCATCGTGATGGATGAGTGGATGCCGGTGTCTGCGACGCTCATGGGGATCGTCATTGTGACAAATCACTTTGCTTTCCGCAGGGAAGCGAAAGCGTTCGGTTCGATGACGCGGTAAGATTACCGTGCCGCGCACGACCGAAAGCTTGGCGGCGCGCGCGGCATACATGGCGGAGACGTCCGGGGAAAGAGCATTTCCGGATATCTCCGCCTATGCCGGTTTGCGCGCCGGCCAATTCCGTTACGGAGCAGGGGAAAGCGGTTGCGTTGCGTCCGTGCGGCTCCGCAGGCCCACCCCCGAACGGGTAACCTTTCTTGATTATTTGAATGCATCTTTGCAGTCACGCCACTTGTCGGCGTTGCCGGATTTTGATACAATTCGTGCAAAATTTGAATGCATCTTTGCAGTCACGCCACTTGCCGGCGTTGCCGGATTTTGATACAATTTGTGCAAAGGCTTCCGTCAAACCGGAAGAGAAGGATCGGGCAATCGCAGTTCTGCGCGAGCCGGGCGCGGCTGTCCGCTTTCCCCGGTCCGGTTGCGCCGAGGACAGGAGCGCCATGGATGAAATAGACAAAAGCATATTGAAAATAATCGTGAACGATGCGCGGATACAATTGTCGCAACTGTCCAAACGCATCAATCTTTCGTTGCCCGCGACCAGCGAACGCCTGCGCAAATTGGAGCGCAGCGGTTACATCAAATCCTATGCGACCATATTGAATCCGGATAAGTCGGACAAACGGTTCACGTGTTTTTGCCTGATCCGGCTCGGCGAACATTCGACTTCCTCCGCGCGCTCTTTTACGGATTTTGTGCGCGATTACGATGAAATACTCGAATGTCACCACGTCACCGGGGAATACAACTATCTTCTGAAGATCGTGGCAAAGTCCTCGAAAGACATCGACGATCTGATCAAGGTCATGCAGGCGAAGCTGAATGTGTCCAATACGGATACGATCGTTGTTTTGAACACGGTAAAGCTCAATGTGTCCTCTCTTCCGGAATAGGGGCGCGGATTTGGGGGCGCGCGGCGTTGCGGATTCCGTCTTTTTTGATGCTAAGAAAGTCAGGCGCGCGAGCGGCGCCGCTTGTATTTTTTAAGCGTCTGCGCATCACGGAATTAATTATTATGGATTCGCGCAAGGGCTATTGTCTGTCAACTTTCATAAGTGTTACTCTTGTCGTGTGAAGTTGCGGCGCAAGCCGTTTCAGTGGGGGCAATCGAACGCCGAAAGATGTTTTTTGCGGCGCCGGAGCGCCCGGACGGAGGGATGGAGGTTGACATGATTCAAATATTGGCGAACGACGGAATGGAAGATTCGGCGGCGGCGAAGCTTTCCGCCATGGGATTCCGGGTGGACACGCAGTCCTATGACGCGGAAACGTTGCTTTCCAAAGTGTCCGAATACGATGTACTTGTTGTGCGCAGCGCGACCAAGGTGCGCAAACCTGTGATCGACGCGGCGAAAGAGACCGGTCGGCTGAAATTGATCATCCGAGGCGGCATCGGCGTGGACAACATCGATGTGGATTATGCCAAGGAGAAGGGCATAGACGTCAGGAATACGCCCACGGCGTCGGCGGCGTCCGTGGCGGAGCTTGCGATCGGACACATGTTCAGTCTCGCGCGCTTCATTTATGCGGCCAACGTGACGATGCGGGAAGGCAAATGGGAAAAGAAGAAATACCAGGGGACGGAACTTGCGGGCAAGACGCTCGGCGTCGTCGGGATGGGGCGCATCGGAAAACACACGGCGCGCATCGCCTCGGCGTTGGGGATGGATGTGATCTACGTGAACAGGAGCGGTCACAAGCCGGAGAACGAACCGTTTGCGCATGTGTCTCTCGACGAACTGCTCGCGCGCGCCGATTTCATCTCGCTTCACATGCCGAAGACGGATGAACCGATCCTCACCGCCGAAGCGATTGCGAAGATGAAGCCCGGCGTCAAGATCGTCAATACGGCGCGTGCGGCGCTCATCGACAAACAGGCGCTCTTGGACGGGTTGGAGCGCGGGATCGTTTCCGCCGCCGCGCTCGATGTGTTTGAGGAGGAACCCGTCTCCGACGAAGCGATCTACACGCATCCGCGCATCTCGATGACGCCGCATATCGGCGCGTCCACGGCGGAAGCGCAGAAACGCATCGGAGAAAATATCGTGCAAATTATCGCAGAGATGTTTGGCAAAGGAGAAGCAGTCTAATGAAAACGCTATACAATTTTTCCGCAGGTCCCTCCGTCCTGCCCGCCGAAGCGCTTAAGAAAGCGCAGGAATCCCTGTCGGACTACGGCGGATCGGGCATGTCCGTGATGGAAATGAGCCACCGATCCAAGGAATTCGATGAGATCATCAAGAATACGGAAGCTTTGTTCCGTTCCGTCCTCGCCATTCCGGACAACTACAGCGTTCTGTTTTTGCAGGGCGGCGCCACGCTCCAGTTCGCGATGGTTCCGATGAACCTTCTGGCGCGGAGCGGCAAAGCGGATTATGTCATTACGGGCAATTTTGCGAACAACGCTTACAAGGAAGCGCTTTTGTTCGGGAAAGACATCTCAGTCGCGTGGACCGGAAAATCGGAAAACTTCTCACGCATACCGGAACAGGGCGAGTTGACGCTCGATCCGGCCGCGGATTATGTGCATATATGCGTAAACAATACGATCTTCGGAACAAAATGGCAGTATGTCCCGGAGACGGGGAATGTGCCGATCGTCGCCGACATGAGTTCCTGCATCCTGTCCGAACCCGTTGACGTATCGAAGTACGGACTCATTTACGCGGGCGCGCAGAAAAACATCGCCCCGGCGGGATTGACCCTCGTCATCATCCGCAACGATCTGCTCGGAGACCCGCTCCCGGGTACGCCGACGATGCTGAATTATCGCACCATGGCCGAGAACGGTTCGATGAAAAATACGCCGCCGTGCTGGCCGATCTACATTTCCATGCTCGTGTTGGAATGGATTCGTGACATGGGCGGACTTGAAGTCATGCGGAACAGGAATGAGGAGAAAGCGCGCGTTCTGTACGATTACCTCGATAAAACGGATTTTTACCGGACAGACGTGAATCCGCGTGATCGTTCGATCATGAATGTCACGTTCAAGACCGCCAATGAGGATTTGGACGCCAAGTTCATCGCCGAGAGCAAAGCGCAGGGGATGTCCAACCTCAAGGGGCATCGCTCCGTCGGCGGCATGCGGGCTTCCGTCTACAATGCCATGCCCGTCGAAGGAGTGGCTTACCTCGTGGAATTCATGAAGAAATTTGAAAAGGAAAACGGAGGACGGGTATGACAAAGGTACGAGCGTTCCGGGCGGTGCGGCCGCGCGAGGATGTCGCGAAAGACGTCGCGGCGCTTCCGTACGATGTGATGAACAGCGATGAGGCGCGTGTCGCCGTCCGGAACAGACCGCTGTCGTTTTTGCGCGTGGACAAAGCCGAGGTGGATCTCGATCCGTCGACGGATATCTATGACGCGCGCGTTTACGAAAAAGCGAAAGAGAATTTTCTCACCCTGCGTTCGGACGGGGCGCTGCGGAAGGATGCCGAACCGCATTACTACATCTACCGCCTCACGATGGACGGGCGCACACAGACGGGCATCGTCGGTTGCCCGTCCGTGGACGACTATCTGGCGGACCGCATCAAAAAACATGAACTGACGCGCGCGGACAAGGAGGCGGATCGCATCCGCCACGTCGATACGCTGAATGCCAATACCGGCCCCATCTTTCTCACGCACCGCCCCGACGTCGAATTGTCGGAACTCGTCGCGCGATGGACGGATGGACATGCCGCAGTGTTTGATTTCAGGACGGACGACGGCATCAGGCACGAGGGGTGGGTCATAGACGACGTGAGCGCCGTCGATCGGATCGCGGCGATCTACGAACGCATTCCCGCGCTCTACATCGCGGACGGGCATCACCGTTGCGCATCCGCCGTAAAAGTGGCGCTGAAACGCAGGGACGCGCACCCGGATTATACGGGGGAAGAGGAGTTCAATTACTTTCTCGCCGTCATCTTTCCGTCCGATCAACTCAAAATTTTCGATTACAATCGAACCGTCAAAGATCTGAACGGTCTGAGCGAAGACGATTTTCTCAAAGCGGCGGGAGAAACGTTCCGGATAACGGCGGCGGACGGTCCCGTCGCGCCGAAAGAAAAGCATACGTTCGGTCTGTGTCTGCGGGGGAAATGGTATGCCATGACGGCCTTGCCCGGCGCTTGGGATGACGCGGATCCCGTCGGGCGTTTGGACGTGTCCATCCTGCAGAACCGTTTGCTCGATCCGATCCTGGGCATTCGGGATCCGAGAGTGGACAAGCGCATTGACTTCATCGGCGGGATCAGGGGACTTGGGGAATTGGAGCGGCGCGTGTCCGAGGATATGACCGTCGCGTTTGCCATGTATCCGACGACGGTCGAGGATTTGATGGATATCGCCGACGCGGGCAAGATCATGCCGCCCAAAAGTACCTGGTTCGAACCCAAACTCCTCAGCGGCCTGTTCATTCACGATTTGGATTGAAGGCGTTTTATCGCTTACTGCGGGCCTCCCGCCTTGCGGAACGCCTCCAAAAGCTGTTCCATGGAAGGCGGCACGGATATGGGATCGTTTACCGACTTTTGCGCATTTGCGATATCTTTCAGACCGTTACCCGTGACAATTGAAACGACAGTTGCGTCTTTGCGCAACTGTCCGTTTTTGATCAGTTTCATCACGCCGGCAGTCCCTGCAACGCCTGCGGGTTCCCCGAAAACGCCGCTTGTTCTCCCAAGCAAAGCAATTGCCGCCAGTATTTCCGTGTCGCTCACGTTGACGGTGAGACCGCCTGATTCCCGGATTGCGCGCACAGCTTTCAGAAAATTGCGCGGCGTCCCGACCGCGATGCTGTCCGCAAGCGTATTTTCCTCCATGGGAATCAGCTCTTCCGAGCTGTTGCGCACGGCGTTGTTGATGGGACAGCATCCCTCCGCTTGCACGCTGATGAGTTTTGGCAACTGCTTGACGAATCCCGCATGATACAAATCCAGAAAGCCTTTCCAGACTCCGGCAATCGTGCAACCGTCTCCCACGCTCAAGGCCACATAAGCCGGGACCTCCCAATGGAGTTGCTCGGCGATTTCATAAGCAACCGTTTTTTTCCCTTCGGAAAGGTACGGATTGATCGCCGCATTTCGGTTATACCAACCCCAGCGGCCGATCGCTTCCGCCGACAGCCGGAATGTCGCGCCATAATCGCCCTGCACCGAAACCACGGTTGCGCCGTAAATTTGCAATTGCGTGAGTTTGGCTTTGGGTGCGCGCGCGGGTACGAAGATGTACGTTTTGAATCCCCGGGCGGCGGCATTGCCTGCGAGTGAGGACGCCGCGTTTCCGGTGGATGAACAGGCAAGCGTGGATACGCCCGCTTCGGACGCTTTTACGACAGCCATTGCGGATGCGCGATCTTTTAGGCTTGACGTCGGATTGTGACTGTCGTCTTTGATGTAAAGAGCGGTCATTCCCGTCAGCGCCTCCAGATTCCTTGCGCGGTAAAGCGGAGAGCGTCCCACATGCAGACCGCTTGTGTCGC
>JAISML010000042.1 GCA_031276775.1 Eubacteriales Family XIII. Incertae Sedis bacterium
CCGTAATCATAACCGTCCCCTTTGAAAATTGGTTGCAATGTGCTTATGCAAGTTATTATAAACGATGAAAGTTGTTTAATCAACCATTGTTTTTATCATGTGTTGGTTAAACAATGAAAACCGGAAAGAGACGGTTATTCGGATCGGGGATGCGCCGGGGCAGGCCCGTCCTCGGCGCCGGACGATTGCGGAAGATCGGCTTGTCCGCCGTCAAATACCGTATTGCATTCTGAGGCGACTTCGTTCATACTAAAGTTGGGTATTGCGGACAAGCGCGGAAAGGCAGGATCGTCATGGCGCCGGCAATGCATACGGCGCACAGGATCGGGATCGGCGTTTGTGCCGGGATTCCCGCGCAGGATCGGGAAGCGGAGGTGCAGTTCCAAGATGCGGCGCTGCGGGACGTTTGAGAACGCAAGGAGGTAGAAACATGTCACTGAAAGCAGATTTGGTTATAAAAAACGCAAACATACGCACCATGGACAGACACAACCCCTTGGGATCCGCATTGGCGGTGTGGGGCGATACGATAGTCGGGGTCGGGGAACCGAAGGACTTCGAATCGATAACGGGTCCCGATACCGAGGTGCTCGATCTGTCGGGCAAGACAGCGCTTCCGGGATTCAACGACAACCACAGCCATCCCTTGTTTGGCGTAGGCATACTGTCGAAAGTGAATCTCACGGGCACAAAGTCGCATGCCGAATTCTTCGATCGTCTCAAGGCGGGCGCAGCCGAAGCGCCGGCCGGAGCCTGGATAGAAGGCTACGGATACGATGAAGGGAATTTTGCGGAGGGACGCGAACCCACCATCGAGGAATTGGACGCAGCGATCCCGGGCAATCCGTTGTGCGTTTCGCGCGTGTGCCTGCATGTGGGTCTGGCGAATTCGCTCGCGATGAAAGCCAAGGGTTACGACGCGGACACGCCGAATCCTCCGGATGGGGAGATTGTCCGCGAAAACGGCAAACTGACGGGACGCCTGACCGAAACAGCATTTGCCGCGATGAAATCCGCCATTCCCCCGGCGACGATGGAACAGCAGGTGAAAGCGATAGCCCGTCTGGGCAATATGTACAATGCGCTCGGCATCACCAGCACCGCGGAGATGGGGGTGATCAGTGCGTCCGGCGATGAGATCGCCCTTTGGGACAAAGTATTGAAAGCGAACGCCCTCACTGTCAGGGTGGCCGCTTATTGTCTTGACGCCATGTACGGCAAGCTGAGAGCCGCCAATTCTCCGATACCGCTCGGCAACGATTTGTTCAAGATACAGGGGCGCAAGATCATGCTGGATGGCAGCGGCGGCGCCGGCACCGCGAGGATGTCCATACCGAGCAAATTTGACGGCAACGCAGGTCTCACTTACCATACGCAGGAGGCTCTGGACGGGATCGTATGGGAAGCCCATGCCGAAGGCGTGCAGATATCCACCCATGCGATAGGGGATATCGCTGTCACGATGATACTGGACGCCTACAGGAAAGCGCAGAACCGTCTGCCGCGTCCGGACGCGCGCCACAGGATAGAACACTGCACTTTCTGTTACCCGCCTCTGATTGAACGGGTAATCAAGGAAGGCGTGCTGACTCTGCTGAATCCGGGGTTTATCTATTACTTCGGCGACACGCTTATGCGCAATTACGGCGAAGAACCGGTGTCGCAGGCGAGTCCGTACCGCTCTTTGCTTGACGGCGGTGTGCCTGTCGCGTGCGGAAGCGACTTCCCTGTGGCCGCGATCGATCCAAAACGGATCCTGCACGCCGCCCTTGTCAGGAAGACGGCGCAGGGCGTGCCTTGCGGAGAGAGGGAAAAGGTCAGCGCCCGGGAAGCGGTATATTCCTATACGGCGGCCGGCGCGTATTTTACTTTCGACGAACACCGGAAAGGAACGCTTGGGACAGGCAAATTGGCGGACATCGTGGTTACGGATATTGATCCCACCACAGTGGACGATGAGCCGGATCGGATACTGGAGATGAAAGTGGAGCGGACGATATTGGGCGGGAAGACCGTCTATGAGTCATAGCGGAGAGGTTCGGCGTCGCCGACTTCCGATGTCTGATGCGGGAAGGGGCTTGCTGCGGAGTTTTATTTACGGAAAGGGAGGTTGCGGGATGGACGTCAAAACAATATGCGTGGTGGGCGCGGGACTTATGGGGCAGCAGATTGCCCTTTTGTCCGCCCTCTCAGGTTTCAAAACGTACTGCGCGGACACGTCGTCGGAAGCGTTGGAAAAGGCCGGAAA
Source organism: Eubacteriales Family XIII. Incertae Sedis bacterium (assembly GCA_031276775.1). Classification (GTDB taxonomy): domain Bacteria; phylum Bacillota; class Clostridia; order Peptostreptococcales; family Anaerovoracaceae; genus JAISGB01. Next base: position 2,249 of record JAISML010000042.1, read on the forward strand.
ATTCGCCGACGGTTGGATGTCAAAGCAGAAAGCAAAGGGCAGGCTTACCGATGAACAAGTGGATACGGCGGGCAGGAATCTGCTGTTTGCGGATAATTTGGAGGAAGCCGCGAAGGATGCGGATATGGTCATAGAAGCCGCGGTCGAGAATCTTGCCGTCAAGCGTGGGATATTCGCGCAACTCGACAGGATCGCGCCGCCGCATGCCATTTTGGCCACAAACAGCTCCTATTTGGTCAGCTCCAAAATCGCGGATGCGACAGTGCGGCCCGACAAGGTACTCAATATGCATTTTTTCAATCCGGCTCTGATCATGAAGACCGTGGAAGTCGTGCAGGGTCCTCACGTCTCGGACGAGACGGTTGAGACGGTCATTGCGGTTGCCCGCGCTTTCGGCAAGCAGCCCGCCAAGGTCAACAAGGAGATATACGGCTTTCTTTGCAATCGCATTTTTAGCGCGCTTACGAAAGAAGCATGTTATCTTCTGGACATGGGGATAGCGTCCGTTGAGGATATCGACACGGCCGTGAAAGGAGCGTTCGGACATCCGATGGGGCCGTTCGAGTTGCTCGACATGACCGGCATCGACTTGGAGTACAATCTGGGCATGGAACGTTTCAGGGAGACCGGCGTCCTGTCGGACAGACCGAGCCCCGGTTTGGTCGAACGATTCGGCCGCGGCGACTACGGCCGTAAAACGGGCAGAGGGTTTTATGAATACGGGGAGAAGTAAGTCAGGTGTGCGCCGCGCGGGAGACGCGCGGATTTATGCCCGGCAAAGCCGGGGGATACCGTCGTGGCAATATTGCAAATATGGGAGGGAATGAGTCATGGGCAACAAGTTGATCGATTTAAAGGATGCCAGGTTCGCCATTTACGACCACTTGAAGATAGAGGAACTGTTCGCTTACGAAAAGTTTGGCGATTACTCGAGGGAAACCGTGGATATGGTCATAGACACCGCCGAAAAGCTGGCTGCGGGCGAGTACTTCCCTGTCAATGAAGTGGGCGACACAGTTGGCGTCGGGTTTGACAACGGCAAAGT
>JAISML010000214.1 GCA_031276775.1 Eubacteriales Family XIII. Incertae Sedis bacterium
TCCGAAAAAAATGAAGGACAGGGAAGCAAGACACTGAATCCATGCCTGCATCGGCTCAATCTTTGCGATCAAACTGCCTGCGACGACGGCAAGCGCGTGATTCAGCAAGGTGGCGGCCAAGACGCCGAACATGACGCTCGACGCTTTGTATTTCGCCGCAAACGCCACCGCCAACAATTGTGTCTTGTCTCCCATTTCAGCAAGAACCACCGTTCCCGCGGAAACGGCGTACGCGATCCACAGCATTTTCATTCTTCCGTTCTCATCTTCCTGCCACCTCGCTTGTAATGCCCGGTCCAACGTGGGGGAACGCCTGGGCAAACACAACGTCAACGCAGAAAACCGCGCACAGGCACGCACAGATAAGCCGGCGCAGAGCCGGCGGCAACCTGTTCAAAAGATCGTCCGTGAGCGGCGCGATGAAGTACAGCCCCACCATCCCCAATATCCCGAAAGTGAGCAGACCTTCCAGGCAAACACGCCCCTGTGTGTTGAAAAAATAGCCGCTGTAATCCCAATATTTCACGTGAGGGATGTGCCAAAGCAAGGTCGCGCCCACATACTCGATCACCCCGCAGACGGTCACCGCCATGAAGAAGCACAGAACAGGTCTTCTGTGCAACCGCGTCAGAAGCAAAAGGATGGACAAACCGCCGAACCCGTAGATCGGAATCCACGGACCGTAGAGCGAGCCTCTGTTCACGAAGATTCCGTAGCTGACCAAATCGAGCGAACATTCCCATATCCATCCGATGAACGCAAACAGAAAGAACATCAGGACGAGGTTGATCAAGCTGTACCGATCTTTTGCGCCGAGGTAGATCCAAGGTCTGCCGGAAATCCTGCGTTCCCCTGAAACCGCCGTCGGATAGACGCCCGTCCCGCAACTTTCGGGGAGCGCCCCCGCAAAAGGCTCAAAGAGCAAAGTGTCACACAGATGCGCCGTGCCTTCGAGCGCTTTTGATTTGGCTTCCGTCCGCAACACGGCGTAAAGTTCCGCTTTTGCGGCTCGCATATAGGGATTGAGCCACAGATAATTCAACAAGCCGAACGTGAACACGGACATGAGGATCCAACCCATAAAACTCAGATCGAAGAGAAAAAAGCGGAATTTATTCCCCCGCATCATGCGCGCAGACAGTCGAAAGACCTCTGTACGGGAGATCTCAGGATTTTCCGCCGCGATAAAAGGCACAAGCCGGTACGCGTAGTATTGAATGGGGAAACCGACAATCGTCAGCGCCCACAGAAAAAGCCTGGCGTATGTTGCAAAGACGATCGATGCGATTCTTAAAAAGCGTCCGCGCCGGAATATGAAAAGGAGCTTCGTCAAAGATGTGTTGGGGTAGAGCCTTGCTTCGAGAAACAGGCGCCAAACGCCGATGTTGATGATCCCGGCGACAAAGATCTTGAAGAGAAAGCTCAGAACGGTTCCCACGATGACGATGGCTTCGCGATTGAATTTGCCGTTGAAAATCGTGTTGTTGATCCGGGCAAGAAACGCGTTGTTGATGCCGCCCGCTTTCAGCGAACTCCTGTATACCGCCGAAATCACGCCTTCGCGCGAACGCGATCCGAGCGAGGTCGCTTCCTGAACCGTTCCAAGTCCTTCGATGAGGCGGTCAATGACGGTTGCGACCGGCGTCCCCCGTGCGCCCCGCGCGATTTCTTCCAAAACGGTCTCGTCGATGACGGCGGTTTCGGTATAGCCCAGTGTGCCGCCCGACACAAAAACGAATATCAGACATGCCAAAAAACCGGTCCCAAAACTGCGGCGGCAGTTTTGCCGCGCACGCTTTTTAATCGCTCCGCGTTTTATCATCCGATCAAACAAACCCCCATCGTACAGTCATTTGCGATAAACGCATTATACCACACAATGGGGGCTTCGCCCAAACCGAAAATCCGCGCCCGCAACGGTGGCAAAAGCTACAGTTCGTCGGCCAATCGATCCAATTCATTGACCAGATCGTCATCCGTGAAGCAGTGGCGCATAACGGTAAAGTCCGATCGCAACTTCTTCACATCTTCTTTTATGTCCTTTCCTTCCGTGATCAGCGCCGCCATCAGTTCGGCGGTGCGCGCAAACTCCCGCTTCCCGAAACCGAAACGCGTCATCTCGGAAACGCCCAGGCGCAACGCGCCGGAAGCCGTAAAGCCTTCTTCTTCCGGGGTCGCCTGATAATTGACAATAATGTTGTTTTCTTCCAAACGTTCGGCCATCTCCGGCCCGGACGCATAACCGACATTGACGATCACCTGATGCGTCTCCGTATGGAATACGGCAGGATCGCCCGCGACGTCCAGACCGGCATTCGCAAGACAGGCGGCGAAATATTTCGCGTTTTCAATAACAGATTTCTGGTAATCCTCTTTGAAGCAGTTCATCTCGTATGCCGCCATCAAAAGACCGAGCAACGTACCGAGATGGTGATTGCTCACGCTGCCGGGAAAGACCCTGGATTCGATGGTTTCCCACAGATCGTACTTGATCTCGTCCTCCCTGTAATCCGCGGCGATCACACCGCGCTGTGTGCCGAAGAACGTTTTGTGCGTGGAGCCCGTAACGATCTCCGCGCCCTCCGCGAACGGTTCCTGAAAATGCGGACCCACGAGTCCGAGCACGTGCGCCATGTCGTACATCAAAGTCGTCTCAAGCCCCATCTCATCAACCATCCTGCGGATCTCGGCCACGGGTTCCCTGTACAGTACCATGCTTTTGCCCAAAATGATCAGTTCCGGCCTGTACCGCTCGATGATCTTCTTCGTCTCTTCAAGATCGATCCTGTAATTGTTTTCGGCAAGCACGGGGAAATTCACCAATGCGGCTTTGTCCGTTGCGGGATCCACGGCGATGTAATCGTGCAGCGCGCCCATGGGCTGCGCGCTGAGGTGACCGCCGCGTATGATGTGGTTGTTCAGAACATATCCGAGCCGGACCGGTTCTTTCTTGCGGTTGGCTCTGTTTTTGAAATCCATCAGAGCGCTGAACACGGCGGTGTTGGCCATCTGTCCGCTCGTCGCCCGGATCTCCGCTTCGCGGCAACCGAAATACTTTTTGAACTCCTGCGTGAGCAAAGCCTCAACTTTGTGAATGAATTTCGTTCCCTGGTAGTAGAACACGTCGTAGTCATAGAAAGATTTCATCTTCTTGTGTTCGCCGTACCGGAACGAGGGATCCAGAACGGACAAGAGCCGCGCCGCGCGCGAGTGCGATTGTTCCGACGGAATCAGGTTGATGCACTCCGTCTGCCGCCACCGGTGGTTCTCTCCGCTTTCGCGGATCAGATTCAGCGCTTTCCGTTTGTAATCATCCGCGCCGCCGGCGGACGATCCGTCCGTTTCCGTGCCGACTCCGTGAATGATCGCCCGGGCGAAAGGCGGATCTCCGCTGAGCAGATGGTACTTCACAATGACGGCGGGCTCTCCCCGTCCGCGGATGTCCACTTCGATCCTGTCGTCCGGCAACAGATCGCTGCGAACGAGCGCCAAACCGATAAACCGTTTGCCAACATCCTTCGTGAAGACCGTGCGCAGACCTTCTCCCTCTGTCACATAATACGGCGCGACGCTGCCGCTCGTGACATAACCGACGTCTTCTCCGTTCCGCGTGATCCTGCATCCCGCCCGGGGAATGCCTCTGCCGATCATCGCGAATGGCTTGATCATGCGCGGCAACGCGGCCATGTCGTCAAAATGGCCGGTAAATATCCGCTCAAACGCCCGAAACTGCCGCAGGAGCTGCGCTTTGCCGATGTAATCGCCTTTTGCCTCCGAAAAACTGACCGCAAACTTTGACGGTCCCGCCGCAAAAACAGGGATGGGATTCCCGTCGGCGTCCGTACCCAATTCATGACCGTAAAGCGGCAAGCCCGCTTCCAGGCGCAAGGTGTCGCGCGCGCCCAGCCCCACCGGCGCAGCCCCCAGTTCGATCAACCGCCGCCAGAGATCCGCCGTTTCATCCGCTTTGACAAAGAGTTCATAACCGATGGCCTCACCCGTGTATCCGGTTTTGGCGATCGAAACCTCCTTGCCGTCAAGCCTGATGCTGTTCAACGCGTTTTTCAGCGGATCCGTCAGGAACGGCTCCTCCGTGAGCGACAGCAGGATCCGCTTCGATTCCGGTCCCTGCAGGGAGATCATGCCGATCTCGTCCGTGAGATCGGTGATCCGCGCGTCGAAACCGGAAATCACGCGATTCAGATGCGCCAAATCTTTCTGCGCGTTGGCGGCGTTGACCACCAAAAGATATTCGTCCTCGACAAACCGGTAGAGATACGCGTCGTCGATCGCGCCGCCGTCCTCATCGGGAATCAGCGTGTACTGCGCCTGTTTGACGTCAAGCGCCCCGACGTTGTTGCTCAGCGTATACTGCAAAAATGCGACGGCTTCTTTGCCCGACACCCTGTACCTGCCCATGTGGGAAATGTCGAACAGACCCGCTTTCCCGCGCGTGGCCAAATGCTCTTCCAGGATGCCGCCCGGATAATTCACAGGCATTTCATATCCGCCGAAATCCACCATCTT
>JAISML010000192.1 GCA_031276775.1 Eubacteriales Family XIII. Incertae Sedis bacterium
CCCGTAATATTTTACGCTGTCAATCGTTATAATAAAATAGACGCGCAAATCGTGCTTGGCCCCGGCACGATATTCGTTGCGATTGCGATCGATTGAAAAGGAGATACGGAAATGGTCAATGCCATCGGCTCGGTGATCGGTGCGGCGTCGCCGGAGCGTCTGTCTGCGGGCAGCCCCGGCGCCTCTCGCGCGGCGGCGGAAACCCTTTTGCAAACGATGCCCGCAGACAGCGTTTCACTCTCGAAGGCGGCTTGGGAGCTTCGGCTCATCGGCGCGCTGACGAGGGTAAAAGGACGGCCCGTCGTTGATCTGCAAGCCGTAAACAATGTGCTGACAATCACCGGCGAAGCGTTTTACAGAACAAAGCTCGCCGGCAAGCTCAATCACCTTTGGCGCAGCGGGCCGATGCCCTATGAGGAAATACGCGAGGAACTCGGCCTTGGGTCGCTCGAACCCGAAACGCTTGCGGCGTATGAAAAGGCGGACAGGTTTCTCATCGCGTTGACCAAAGGACGCGGACAGACGCTTATCGCCCAATTCACCGCCGAAGAGCGTTTGGAATATTTTGGGAAGCTCGGGATCAAGGCGGACGCTTGGGTGACAATCGACAACGCAAGCGGCAAAAGCGGTCGCTTCTTTCTCGCAAAAGACGGCACGCCGTGGAGCGAAGATCAGATCGAAAGCGCGAGAAACGCGTGGAACAACATCGACAACAGGCAATGGCACGGGCTCACCGAGGATTCCGTGCTCATCGTGAACGGAAAAGAATACAAAATGGACGAAAACGGTCGTTTCAACATTCCGAAAGGCGAGCCGGTCATATACAGCGCGGGCTATGTCGTCTTTCCCGAGGAGATGGGCGGCTATGCCTCGGACGGTGTTTTGCCCGGATCGCGCGACCGGTGAAACGATGCGCGCAAACCATCAACGGGAGGGCGCAGCTTAATGTTGGCCATATATCTTGCCGCATTGGAAACGGACGAAGAACAGGATGCGTTCGCCCGGCTGTATGAGAAACGCCGATACCACTGCTTTCGGGCGGCCCTGCGCATAACCCGAAGCGAGGAGCTTGCCGAGGACGCTGTGCATGAGGCGTTTCTTGCCGCCATGAGAACAAAAGTGAAGTTTTTTGCTCTGCCGCGCAACAAACAGGACTCCCGAATCGTTATTATGGCGAAGAACAAAGCGATTGACATAATGCGCGGCAAGTTCCGCAGCGCGCTTCCTCTGGACGAAATCGGCGAAATCGACGGAAACGCGGCCCCGGGCAACGGCGGCATCGATTTCCTGCTTGCATATGAGGAAAGCATGGATCGTTTGACGCAATGCGTGTCGAAGCTGGATGAGATCCACAAGACGGCATTTGAAATGCGATACGCGCTCGACATGGCGAACGGCGAGATTGCGGCGGAACTCGGAATGACGGCAAACGCCGTCGCGGTCAGATTGAACCGCGCGCGGGCGGCATTGCGCAAAATCATCGACCGGGAGGGAATTTACGATGCGTGATTCGGAGGCCCGCGCGGAGGAAATTCTGCGGATCGCCGTACTGGAAAATCAACGGCGCGAGATGAACACCGTTTTTCCGGGAGAGGAAAACCTGCGTTTCTCCGACCGGCATGAGAAGCGCATGAAAACGCTGTTCGCCAAAGCGAGGCGGCGCGACGCAATGGCGGCGGCACGGGTGTTCGCTCGCAGGGTTGCGTGGGCCTGCGCGCTGATTTTCACCGTGCTGTCGGCGAGTCTTTTGACCGATGCGGGCGTTCGTGCGGCGGCCGGGAGGACGGTCTTGACGTGGTTTGACAATTTCGCGTCGTTCACTTTCGACGCGCGGGGCAAGGAGGAAACGACAGAAACGGAGTGGTCGCTTGCCCGCGTGCCCGAGGGCCTGACGCAGACCCACCGGGATTTTTCGTTCGGGTGTACGACGCTGAATTACAGCGATGCGGACGGTGAAGTCGTTCTGTGGTTTTCCGCATACCCAAGCGAAACGGCGGAAATCAACGTTGATACCGAACACAGCGCGTACAGAACCGAAACGAGGGACGGGATCGAATACGAGGTGTTCGCCGCCGTTTCGGGCGAATATCCGAGCAGCGTCGTATGGCGGCGCGGCGGATACGCGTTCCATTTGGCCGGCTATCTCAAGCCGGGCGAGCTTGTCGGAGTGGCCGCCTCCGCAAGCGGCGGATGATCCGGCGATTCGGACGCGGCGGCGGTATGATTTATGGGAGCGCGATAAGACACAGGGAGGTGCCGGAAATGCGTATCGATGATCGTTATCATGGATTTGATCAACCCGGAGGAAATGTCAAAATAGGCAATGTGGCGTTGCCTCGCTTCGACAGTTTCTATTTCAACACAAAGACGCCGCCCGCCATGAGCGACGAAAAATACCGGGAGGCCATCGTCGCGCAGGCCCAAAAGGACGCCGCCGCCGGGAAATTTCAAACGGAATCGAACGAGTACAAAAAATTGATGAAAAGCTACGTGTCCGTCGCGTCGCCGGACAGGAAAGCCATCATCACAAACGGCTTGCATCGATTGTCCGGCGTGAGCGATACGCTCGACCTGACCGGGCGCAAGCCGAATTTGATAGATATTTTGTTCGGAAACACGGAATTCACGGAGAAAGGCAGATTGTCCTATGCGGAATTCAAAGCCGACGGCAAAATAATCGCCAAGTACGCAAACGGCGGCTGGACGCTTTATCCGACGGACGCGGAAAACGCGCGAACATCCGAATTTTTGCAGATTTACAACGACGCATGGCGAAGCGCGCATCGCGGCAAAGAGAATTCGCTTGCGTCGAACGGCGACGACCCGGTGCCTTCATTCGATAAAAGCGTGTAAGGAGGAAAAAATGGTCATCGATTCAGTGGGCAAAACAAGCGGCAACCCCGGTTCGTCGGGCGTTCGGAATGTCAAGCAATCCATCAAAGATTCCGAATTCATGCGTCAGTTGAGAGAAATTGAAAGCAGCATGAGTCCGGATGCGAAAAAATACCTGACGGAAGGTCACAAGGCCTTTTTCCAAGGCAATTACAAGCGCGCCGCCGAGATGTTCGACAAGGCCGTGGAATTGGGATACAGATCGCCTACCGCTCCGCAGCCGGTCGGAGCGCGTCCCGTGATGTCGTTCAAGGCTTACCGCGAAGGCGCGGAGGAGTTGCCGCGCGGCGAGGACGGACGGCTGACGGGCGAGCAAAGCGATTATCTGATGAACGCATACGGAACCGCCGACTGGGACGCCGAAACGCGCGCCGCGTTTTACGGCGACATGACGCGCTTCGGCATCATGCCGCCTCTTATGGGCGTCTACCTGTCCATCGACCATCCGGGGGCGCGGGCCTTGGGCATAAACGTCAAGTTGCCGGGCAATATGCTCGAAGCGCTCGAGATGTTCCAAGGCTACTGCGCCGATCCGCAGGCGGGCGCGCGCGACAGTTCGTCCAATTCCGCGTCCAAAAGCGGCATGAGGATGTCCTTTCCCTCCGCAGAGATCGTCCGCTTTGCGCGGGGATGCTCAATTCAATTCCCGTGTCAACTTCCCCAACCGGAACGTAAGCTCCGCCAAATTGCCGTTGATTATATCCCGGATCAGCGATTGGTCTATTCCTCCATAATCGTGTACAATACGGTTGCGCAATCCTCGCATTTTATGCCACGGAATGTCGCCATGTGCAGCCGTAAACCCTTCGTCAAGCAAACGAGCCAATTCTCCGATTTGTATTAAATTGAACGCACAGGCT
>JAISML010000212.1 GCA_031276775.1 Eubacteriales Family XIII. Incertae Sedis bacterium
GAAAGATTTTTTAAGCCCTTTCGGTTACGGGGCGCTCATGGGTCTTTTGAAAAACTACGAAGTCGTCAATCCCTTTGTCGCCGGCACGAACGACGCCATGAACCGATTGAAGCCCGGCTTTGAAGCGCCCGTGTGCATCGTCACCTCGCTCGGGCACAAATCGGACGCGCCTTCGCGCAACCGCACCGTCTTGGCGGGGCTCGTGCGCGATTTGGACAATCCGCTGTCCGTCCGGTTTGAGTTGCGTTCCCCCTGCCCGAAATGCAACAGTTATTTGGTAATGGCCGCCGCCTATCTTGCCATGTTGGACGGCATTGAGGCGGTGATCGGCGCGGAGAAGACCTCCGCCGAATTGGAACGGGAAATTTCCAAGGGAAAAGGCGAGAAAGCGTTCTATTTGGAACAGGCGCGGGCGTACCGGAGCGAGGAAGACGTGTTTGAACGGTACAGCCCTGAGGAGAGGGAAGAACTGTTCGGGGTTGCGCCCTCCACCGTCTGGGAGAATATCTCCGCGTTCAAACGTCATCCCGACAAGTTGAATGTGCTGAAAAACGGCGGCGTCATGAATGACAAGCTGCTGGATTCGTATCTGTCCGCGACCGTTACGCAATGGACCACGGAGCTTCAGAACAGATTGATACCCGATACGATGGAGTTGGTTCGGGATTGCGTAAAATGCCACTCGGATGAGGATGGAACGGATCTCGACGCGGTTCTTTGGACCCGGATCGAGGATTTGCGCAATTATTTGGCGCGGGACACCTTGGAAAAAAAATGTTTGCTTACGCGCGTCAAACAGTTGCTGAACGAGGGCGCCTACGATGAAGCTTCCGCTCTGCAGACGGAAATGCAGAGGGACGCCAAACTGCTGCGGGATACTTATTTGGAGTACAAACGGAATATTTTGCAGTGAATGTATGGCTTGCGTTTCCCGATTTCTTCAGTCGGACCGGAGAATGTCAATGCGTATTTTGAAAAATATTTCCTTTGTGTTTTGGATGATCCTCAGTCTGCTTTCCATCAGGAAGTACGGCAAAATGATCGAATTGCACCGCAGGGAAGGGGATCGGGAAAAGGAACGGGCCGCGATCATCGAAGTCGCCGGTTACTGGACGCCCAAGGTGTTGAATCGTTACCGGATTTCCGTTCGCGCCGAGGGTCTTGAACATGTGCCGAAAGGACCGGCGCTGTTCGTATCCAATCACCAGGGTTACGGAGACATCTTCCTGTTTCTCTCGGTCATTGCGGGCAAGCAATTGGGGTTTGTCGCGAAAGATTCCCTGCGCCGCATACCGCTATTCGGCAAATGGGTCGCGCGCGTGAGGAGCGTCTTCCTTTCAAGGCGCGACGCGCGTTCGGCGCTCGCCGTATTCAAGAGAGAGGAAGAATGGCTCAGAGAGGGATTCTCGTTCGTCGTCTTTCCGGAGGGGACGAGAAGCCGCGGAGAAACGCCGGGTTCTTTCAAAAAAGGCAGTCTGCGGCCGGCCATCAAGGTGGGCGTTCCCGTTGTTCCCGTGTCGATCAGCGGAACTTGGCGGCTGTTTGAGGAAAAAGGATTCGTCCGCCCGGGAGAAGCGAAGTTTTGTGTGCATCCCGCCATCGAAACGAAAGGTCTCTCCCGGACCGAGTCGGCTGAGCTTTCGGACCGAGTCGAAAGCATCATCAAAACGAAGCTCAGTGAGTGGAACGCGCAAGTGTACAGCAATAACGGTTGATAAGGAAGGAATTATGGAAATTTACATACAAAAACGCTCTCCTGTCATAAGATGGATCGTCGCGGCGGTACTTGCGCTGTGCTTCGTTGCGGAGTTGATTCTGATACTGAACGACAGGACGGCGGTCATCGACGGGTCGGTATTCACGGTTTTTCAAAATATTCGGGATCCGTTTGTGACGATCATCGCAAAAGGCGTCACCTTTTGCGCAAACACCGCCACCATCGCGGGGTTGTGCGCCATTCTGCTGATATTGCCGACGAGGATCCGCTTCGGCATACCGCTGACGTCGGTGGTCTGCATCTCCGCGGGTTGCCACTATTTGCTCAAAGAGATCATCGAGCGCGTCCGACCCGACGAGGTCCATCACTTGGTGACCGTGAGCGGATTTGGGTTTCCCAGCGGACACGCGAATGCCGGTCTCGTGTTCTATCTGTTTTTGATGGTACTCTTGCGCCGGTATCTCATTCTGCACGACTATAAGGGCATCGCCTATCTCCTGAGCGCGTTTTTGCCGGTTCTCGTGTTTGCGATCGGCGTGAGCAGGGTATACCTGGGGGTTCACTATCCCTCGGACGTCGTTGGCGGTTGGTTGCTGGGCGGTACGCTTTTTATCGCGTTTGTGACGCTCTACGACGCTTTCTACCCCATCAAATACCGCCTTCATTATGCCCCGCCCGCCTGGGAAGCGATGAGGAAGAAGCGTGCGTGGCGCAGACCCTCCCATGTGGGGAAAGAAACGCAATTGATCGAATTCCCCAAAAACCGGACGCCGTGGAGACGTGAGGTCATCCCGGAAAAACGGCGGCGTGAGAAAGAGCGCGAAACCTCCGCGCCAAACCGGCGGACGGAAACGGGGGAATAGACGGCAAGCCGGGGTCAAACGGGGGTTCTGTCGTAATAGATGCTCTTGCCTGCGGTTGAAAGGGGGATGCCGTAGCAGACCTCTACGCGTTCAGGCATCAACAGCAATCGCCTTGCGGCCTTGCCCACCGTCCACATGATCCGGTTGTCGATTCGGTTGTCTGCGGCGATCGCCGCCGCCGAACCGAGGGCGATGCCCAGATCCGTAATGTTGAACGTGCAATTTGCGCCCGCCCTGACGGTTTCGGCGCAATTCTCAAATCCGCACAATCCGCAGTTTTTCAGCGCGTTGGGGATGTTTTTTACGCCGATCAGGACGACGTATTCCGAGTGATCCACGTTGCCGGCGTCGCGCGTGAAAATTGGCACGCCCGTTTCGTCGGCAAGCTTCCGCATTTCGGCGGCCAACGCATCCTTGTCCCCGCCGTCCAGAATCAGCGTTTCAATGTTGTCGATCCCGCGGGCTTTGGGCGCTGTCCTCGCCGCCGCCACCATCAATTTCGCCGCGCCGAATATGGCGCTCCGTTCCATCTCCTTGTTTCCGTAGATCATTTTTTCCCTCCTCTGATTTTGGCAATGCGCCGCGTGACACTTCCGGTTAATCTGTGTTTCCTTTGCGAATCCTGATGTGCGCCTCCCGAAGCTGCTGTTCACTCACCTCGCCCGGCGCGTCAAGCATGAGGTTTTGCGCGTTGCTGTTCAACGGGAACGCGATCACCTCCCGGATGTTTTCGTCGCCCGACAGCAGCATGACGATGCGATCCACGCCGGGGGCCATGCCCGCGTGGGGCGGCGCGCCGAATTGAAAGGCGTGATAGAGCGCGCCGAATTTTTCTTTGACGTCCTCTTCGGAATAACCGGCGATCTCAAAAGCTTTCACCATGACTTCCGGCCTGTGGTTTCGGACGGCGCCCGAACTGAGTTCCACGCCGTTGCACACGATGTCGTATTGATCCGCCAATATGTCCAGGGGATCTTTGGAAAGCAGCGCTTCCAATTCGCCCTGCGGCATGGAAAACGGGTTGTGCGTGAAATCCACCCGTCCCGTTTCCCCGTTCAGCTCGTACATGGGGTAGTCGGTGATGAAACAGAACGCGAACGTGTCTTCACGGATGAGATTCAGCCGTTTTGCCACCTCGGTGCGGATTTGACCCGCCAATCCGGGCGCCGCGTCTTTTGCGTCACTGATGAAATAGAGGACGTCTCCCGGCTTCAGTTTCGCCAAGTCCGCGATTTCCCGCCGTTGCCCGTCGGTCATGAATTTGTCGATCGGTCCTTTGTAGGTCATATCCTCCTGCACGCTGATGTATCCCAGACCTTTCATGCCGATGGAGAGCGCGAATTTTTCCATCGAAGAGAAAAAGGAGCGGGGTTGCGCGGCGGCTCCCGGGACGGCGACGGCCCGTACGATGTTGCCCTGGAACGGTTTGAAGTCCACTTTCGCAAAAAAAGCGGTCAAGTCCGTAATTTCGAGCGGGTTGCGGAGATCGGGCTTGTCCGTGCCGTATTTCAGCATCGCTTCCCTGTAAGGAATGCGCGCGAACGGCGGTTCCGTCACCGGTTTGTCCGTGAAGCGTTTGAATGTGGAAGCCATGACGCTTTCCGCGACGGCGAACACATCCTCCTGCGTGGCGAAAGCCATTTCAAAGTCCAATTGGTAAAATTCCCCCGGGGAGCGATCCAGACGGGCGTCCTCATCCCGGAAGCAGGGCGCGATCTGGTAATAGCGGTCGAAGCCGGACACCATGAGCAGTTGCTTGAATTGTTGCGGCGCCTGAGGCAAGGCGTAAAATTTCCCTTTGTGCTTTCTGCTCGGCACCAAGTAATCCCGCGCGCCTTCGGGTGAGGAATTGGCGAGAATGGGCGTCTGTATTTCCAAAAAACCCAAGGCGTCCATGGTCGCGCGCAGATGTCTGATCACCTCCGCGCGCAGAACGATCTTCGCCCGCACCTTTGGATTGCGGAGATCCAAATATCTGTATCTCAGACGCAGTTCCTCCTTTGTGTCCGAAGAGGACTCCACCTCGAAAGGCAGGACGTTTTTGCAGACTCCGAGCGTTTCGATCGCTGCGGCTTTCAGTTCCACCCATCCCGTTTCGATCTTCGGGTTTACGGTATCCGCGTCGCGCTTCAGCACTTCACCGATGACGGATATCGTCATTTCCCTGTGCAGTTGCCTGACCTGCTCGTCGCTGACGACCACCTGCGTCATGCCGTAACAATCCCGCAGATCCACGAAGACGATTCCGCCGTGGTTGCGGATCGCATGTATCCATCCCGCCAATTTTACCGTCGCGCCTATGTCGCGTTCGGTCAACGCGCCGCAGGTATGCGTTCGATACCGATCCGACATGGCGGGCGGCTGCAGGATCGGCCGTGCCGGATTCCTTTCCGGCGGTTTTGCACATTCTCCAACCTGCGGTTCCCGTTTTTTTGAAAAATTCCCGCTTTGCGGCGCAGCATGTTCGCTTTGCGGCACAGCATGTTCGCTTTGCGGCGCCGGCATGCCTTTCTCTGACACTTTCGCATTCAACGCGCCCGCAACGCCGCCCGCCTCCAGTTTTTCTTTCAGCAGGGCATTGACCGCTTGCGGATCGCATTTCCCCTCCAAAGCGCGCATAACCTGTCCCACCAAAAATCCGAAAGCTTTTGTCTTGCCGGAAGCGTAGTCGGAGACGGACTGCGGATTTTCGTCAAGCGCCCGCAAAACCGCCTCCGTCAGCAGATCGCCGTCGCGCATCATGGCCAGATTGTGTGTTTCGATGTATGCGAGGGGATCGACGTCGTCTTTGAAGACCGCTTCGATGATCGCCCGTCCCGTGTTGCGGTTGATCGTCTTTTTTTGCACCAAAGTCAGAACCGTCGCGATTTTCCGTCCGTCGACGCGCTTTTGCCCCTCCGTTTCTTTCAGCAGACGCAGGATGTCTCCCGTGACCGTATTCGCGGCCTCGCGCGCCGCATGCCTGTCTCCGCCGAGTTCGGCCGCGATGGTTTCAAACAGGTCGGCGATCTCCCGCTCCTCGGTGAGGATGCCCGTCAGCTTTGCGGGAAGCGCCCAGTCGCGCGCGTACCGCGCGCGTTTTTCCTCCGCAAGTTCGGGCAGGGCTTCCTTGATTCGCCGAATCCACGCGGCGTCTATGGAAAGCGGGATCAGATCGGGATCGGGGAAATCTCGGTAGTCCTGCGCGTTTTCCTTGTTTCTCATCGCGCGGTTGACGCCTGCGGCGTCGTCCCAACGGCGGGTTTCCTGTATCACTTTGCCGCCGGCGGAAACCAGGGCGATCTGTCGTTCGCTCTCGTAGGCGATGGCTCTTCGGATCGCCTTGACGGAATTCATGTTCTTCGTTTCCGTCCTCGTGCCGAGCGCGCCGCTGCCTTCCTCGCGCACGGAGAGGTTGATGTCCGCGCGCATGGAACCTTCTTCCATCTTGCAATCCGAAACATCGAGATAGACGAGAATTTCACGCAATTTGTCCAAAAATGCGGCGACCTCGTCCGCAGACCGCAGATCGGGCTCCGAAACGATCTCGATCAGCGGCACGCCGCATCTGTTATAATCCACCAAACTGACATTTCCGTCGTGAATCAGCTTTCCCGCGTCTTCTTCCATGTGAATCTCGTGAATCCGTACCGTTTTGGTATAGGTCCCCATGTCGATCTCCACGGATCCGTTGCGGCAAATGGGGTGATAGAGTTGCGATATCTGATAATCCTTCGGCAGGTCGGGATAAAAATAGTTTTTTCGGTCAAACATATTGTCCGCCTGAATTTCGCAATTGAGCGCGAGCCCCGCCCGCAAAGCTTTCTCCGCCGCTTCCCGGTTGAGGACGGGAAGCGTTCCCGGCATACCGAGACATACCGGACAGGTGTGCGCATTCGGTTCGCCGCCAAATTCGGTGGTGCAACCGCAGAAAATTTTGGATTTTGTTGAGAGTTCCGTGTGGACTTCCAGTCCCATTACCGTTTCATATCGCATATTTGTATCCGTTTCGTTGTGTGTTTCGCTGCCCGCGGTCATCTTGCGTGCGGACGCGTCTGCCGCCGCTCCGCGGGGCGGCGCCTGTGGTGGCCGGTCGCGCGCTGATATGCGTCCGCCGCCGAGAGCAAGGTGTTTTCGCTGAACGCTTTGCCGATGAACTGCATACCCGCGGGCAGATCCCCCGCTCCTGTGCCGCAGGGCAACGCGACGGCCGGCGCTCCGATGAGATTGACCGACACCGTGTAGATATCGGCGAGGTACATCGCCAAAGGATCCGCAATCTGGCCGCCGATCCCATAGGCGACGGTGGGACTGACCGGGCTCAGTACGATGTCGTATCTCCGGAATGCGTCGTCAAAAGCGCCTTTGAGCATCCCGCGCACCTGAAGGGCTTTCTTGTAATAGGCGTCGAAATAGCCTGAGCTCAAAACGAAAGAACCCAACATGATGCGGCGTTTGACCTCCGTGCCGAATCCCTCGCTCCGCGAGCGGGAAAAAATATCCGGCATGTTTCGCGCCCCGTCCGAACGAAAACCGTACTTTACGCCGTCGTAGCGGGAGAGGTTGGAACTCGCTTCGGCGCAGGCGATGATATAGTAGGCCGGCACCGCGTATTCAATGAGCGGCAATTCAAATGTCTCAATCGAAGCGCCCAGACCGCGCAAGACATCGGCCGCCGCCGAGATGCAAGAGCGAATGTCTTCCGCGAGCCCTTTTTCCAAGCAGTTCTTGGGCAGACCGATCCGCAGGCCTTTCAGGTCGGCGGCGGGGGCGTCGCCGTGGATCGTTTCACACATCCGAAACGGTTCTTCCATCACGGCGGTACTGTCTTTCGCATCGGGGCCGGACAGGATGGACAGGATGGCGGCGCAGTCTTTCGCGTCTCCGCCGATGGGGCCGATCTGATCCAACGAGGATGCGTATGCCATGAGTCCGAAGCGCGATACGCTGCCGTAGGTCGGCTTGACGCCCGTGAGATTGCAAAATGCGCAGGGCTGTCGGATGGAACCGCCGGTATCGGAACCGATGGCGTAAGGCGCGAGTCCCGCCGCGACCGCCGCCGCCGATCCGCCCGACGAACCGCCCGGAACCCTCGACGAATCCCATGGGTTTGCGGTGACGCCGAAATAGGAGGTTTCCGTGGAACCGCCCATCGCAAATTCGTCCATATTGGTCTTGCCGAGGATCACCGCCCCGGCTTCTCTCAATTTGTCGATCACGGTGGCATTGTACGGCGGCGTAAAATCCGCAAGCATCTTCGACGCGGCCGTAGTGACGCCCCCGTCGATGCAGATGTTGTCCTTGATCGCCGCGGGTACGCCGGCGATCGGGGAAAGAAACGCGCCCGCGTCGATCCGGCGCTGAACGTCCGCCGCCGTTTTCATCGCGCCTTCTTCGTCGATGCTGATGTATGCGTTGACGCCTCCGGAAGCGTTCCTGCTTTTTTCCCTGTCGGCCAAGGCTGCGTCAAGATAAAGCCTTGTCGCCTCCGGACTGCTGATTTTTCTGTTCCTGATCGCCCTTCCCAATTCAAGGGCCGTCATATGCCGTATATCGGCGTCCATGCCGTTTCCTCTCAATCTTTATGCGCTCTCTCTGTGGTTCCGTGCAAACTTGCTATGTCCGATTATACCATGTCCCATGGGCAATATCTAATCATTTTGCGCCAAACAGGCTCATGCGGGCGTGTTGCGTCACTCCGCAGGGCGTATTTCGGATATGCCGGCGTTGGCCAAGGCGTCGGCCCGGTTGTTCATGCGCGTAATGTGCAGAAAATCCTCATAGGAAAACGCGTCTCCGTCGGGGAGGACCCCGGCGTTTTTTGCGAGGAACTTGCCGTATGCGGCAGGGATGTCCGTGCGCTTGCCGTCGAGGTTGACGTGCCCTTTCACATGATAGAACCGGAAGTCGTGTTTGGGCAGGAATGAGAGCAGGCGTTCCCACAGATCGCGGTTTTCGACGGGGGTTTTGTTGGAGGTCAGCCAACCGTTGCGGCGCCATTTGACGTACCATTGGTCGCGCAGACAGTTTGTGAGATACGAGCTGTCGCTGAATACGTTTACGCGCAAACCGTCTTGGTTCAGCGCCGAGAGCGCCGAGATGAGCGCCGACATCTCCATGCGGTTGTTGGTGGTGTCCTGTTCGCCGCCGCAGAGTTCTTTGACATGCTTGCCGTATTCGAGGATCGCGCCCCAACCGCCAAAGTTTCGGTCGCTTTGGTTGCCGGCGCACGCGCCGTCCGTGTAGATGTTGACGGAAATGTTTTTCGAATTTGCCATGTATCCATTATGCCGCACCGGGTGTACAAACACAAGGGATATCCTGTATAATGGTAACACGACGGATGGCGGAGGGTAACCGTTCAAGGGTTGATCCGGACGCGCGCCGCCCGAAACCAACGTTTGAACTGTAGTTGCGGAGGGGCTTGTGACACTCAGTTTTTGTTCATTTTCCAGCGGCAGCAGCGGAAATTGTTATCTCGTCAAAACGGAAACGACGGCGATCCTGATCGATGGCGGGATCGGCGCCGCGCGCATTTTGTCGGGGCTGAACCGTACGCGCACCGCACCGGAAGACATCCGCGCCATCCTTTTGACCCATGAGCATTCCGACCATGTCAGCGGCGTCGCCGCTGCGGTGAACAGGTTGCCCGCAAGCAAGGTTTACGCGAACGCAGGGACATTTGCGCATATCAAAGCGCATCTTCCGGAAGAACGCAGGCGGCTGTTTGATACGGGGGACGGATTTCAAATCGGAGACATCGAAATCAGGACTTTCGGTCTCAGCCACGACGCTGCCGATCCCGTGGGCTACAGTCTGCGCCATGAGGGAAAGATGATCGGCGTCGTGACGGACACGGGCGTGTTCACGGAGAAAATTCTGAGCGAAACCGTCGATTCCGACATTCTGGTTTTGGAAGCCAACCATGACCTGAACATGCTTGAAAACGGGAGATACCCTTCGTTTTTGAAACAGCGCATCGCGGGCATGCACGGTCATTTGTCCAACAGCGCCGCCGGGGAAGCGATCTTGAATGTCATGGCGATGGAACGAAAGGCGCGTTGCATTCTGCTCGCGCATTTGAGCCGGGACAACAACAAGCCGCAATTGGCCGTGCATACGGTGGCGGGCATGTTGGCCGAGATGGATTATTATTCGGGCAGGGATCTGTATCTGAAGGCGCTGTCAAGGGATCGGCTGAGCGTGCTGTTTGAAATATGAATACGGTGGGAACAGTTCAACGGTAGCTGCCCGGGGTTGGCGGACTGCGCCGCGGCCGTGCGGCGTCTCCGGCGCAAACCGGACATTTCCTGCGGTTTTGCTTACGGAGCGGTGACATACGGATGACAAACATCGATATCCTCTGCGTGGGGACCCTAAAAGAAAAATATTGGAGGGAAGCCGAAGCCGAATATGTGAAACGGCTTTCCGCGTACGGCAAGATCGGCATTGTACAGGTAAAAGAAACGCCGCTTCCCGCGAATCCGAGTCCCGCAAATGAAGAGGCCGTCGTCCGGGCGGAAGGGAAAGCCTTGCTGAACGCCGTCGGAAAAAGGAGCTTTGTCGTGGCTCTGGACAGCCGGGGCGAGCAGTTTTCCTCCGAGGCGTTTGCGGAAAAACTGCGCTCGCTCGCGGTGGGAGGCGTGAGCCGCATCGCCTTTCTCATCGGCGGTTCCCTCGGTCTGTCGGACGAGGCGCGCGGCGCGGCGCGGTTGCAGCTGTCTTTTTCAAAGATGACCTTTCCGCACCAAATGATGCGTATCGTCCTGCTCGAACAGATCTACCGGGGATTCAGGATCGCAAACCGGGAAGCCTACCACAAATGACAGGGAATGACAGGCGTCGCCTATTTGAAAAGCTTCAATTGTTGCGCGTAACGTCCGATCGCTCCGATGTTGGCATAATAGTAGGTGGACGTCCCTTCCGGTTTCGTTTCGATCAGACCGCCGATGAT
>JAISML010000015.1 GCA_031276775.1 Eubacteriales Family XIII. Incertae Sedis bacterium
TCATTTGTTCCGCATATCAGCGTGGCGTCGGCATATTCGGTCAACGGGGAGGTCACAAACCTGGTGAGGCAAACGATGCGGGCGCCCCTGTTTTTTGCCAAATGCGCCATGTCGACCGTTTCTTTTGTGGCGCCGGACGAAGAGATGATGATCCCCACGTCGTTTTGCTTCATGAGCGACGCCGAAACGTACTGCATGTGCGTGTCGCTGTTCACGCTCACCTTGGGGGTGATTCGCATAAATTTGTAGCAACCTTCCAAGGCGGTATGATACGAGGAACCCACGCCAAAAAAGATGATGCGTTCCGCTTCCGTCAGCCAGTCGATCACCCGGTCGATCTGTCTTCCGTCGATCAAATCGTATGTTTCATTGAGCGCCTCGATGTTCTTGTTTAAGATCTTTTTGGCCATTATGGGGATCGAATCCTGCCGCGTGATCAGGTTTCCGTTCACATCGGGCGACGCATCCTCAATCGTGAAACTCTGCGCAATCGCGAACTTAAATGCCTGATAATTCACAAACTCGAGTTCCTTGCAAAAGCGCGACACTGTCGCGTCGCTCGTATTGCAGACGGTTGCCAATTCCGTGATGGACTTGTACAATACCGAACGCGGATCGTTCAGGATCAAATCGGCCAGTTTCTTCTTGGCTTTGGTAAAAGTGTTGTAACGCAGTCTGATTCTCGTAAAAATATCTTCCATTCCGTATCTTTCAAATGTCCCGATCCTCCGGGGAACGCCGTCGCGGGCAAAGCGGACGTCAGCGCTTCCTTCCGTCAAAAATGAGTTCTTTGATTTGAAGAATTGTCCGGTTTTCGGATTTGAGCTTTTTTATCAGGCATAACCGGTCAATCGCTTCCACTCTCTTATATCTTCGGGTTAAGTTTTCATCCGCCTGCTCAAAGGGAAGCATCCCTTCCTCGGTATAAAATTTCAGCGTACTGTACCGTGTCCCGGTCAGACGCACCAACTCTCCGATTGTCACAAACTCCGATGATTCAATAACCTCCATGCTTCTTTGACGCGACATGCCGCCACCGCTTGTTCCCGGACATCAGTCCGCGACGACGATTGCGGCGGCCATGGCGCCATCGGAAGCGTCCACAAATTCCCTGATTGACGCGTAAGCTTCGCTTTCCCGCACCTCTTTCAGGCGCTTTTTCAGCGTGTCTCTTTCAACTTTGCTGAAATAGCGGCGGATAAGGCGGCTTCCGTCCAAGAGCGCCGTCAGGCAAAGCGTTTCATCGGAGATAACGCCGTTTTCAAGAAATTCGGCGCGAATCTTTTCGATAATATGCGTGACCGCTTCGGGTTTCGGCACATACCTGACATACCCGGGTTTATCTTTCAGCAGTCCGCGGACGCCCTGTTCGTCTGCATACCCTGCGGCGACCAAGGAAGTGCCCAAAGCCGACAGCAATTCGGGAAACGGTTTTTTCAGACTTGTCTCATACGCTCCCACGATGCCGTCAATTTTTTGGGGTTTTTTGAATGCTGCGACGGTATCATACAATGGCTTCAGGTAAGGAAGCGTATCATCCCAGGGCTTGGCGGCGGCAAACCGCTTTTTTTCATCGTGGCCGATGTAACCCTGACGGGTCAGTTCCATGATCCCGCCGGCGAGCAGACAGACGGAAATCTCCGAATCCAATACGGGCAGGTTTCCGTTCTCATTGATCGCGCACAGAAAATATTCCTGTGTAAAAGACAGAGCCTTCATGTAACAAACCTCCTCATTGCCTACTTTCTGCCGCTTATTGTCCGTAACTTATTACTTATCACTTATCACTTGCGATTCATTGTAACATAAGTTGAAAATGCCTGTCAAGTACCCGGGAAAGACAAATCCGGGGAGGGGGTGCGCAAAAGTTTTCATTTAACCGAATGATCCGCGCGGGAGGATCTTGACGCGGCCGCCCCATCCCCCCTCCAACCTCCCACCGTGACTGCCGCAGGCGGCAGACAACAGACATATGTGATATAATCGATCCATGATCACGCATATGAAAAATCTTACGCGCGAAGAGTTGCGGGCGTTCTTTGCGGCGCGGGGCGAAAAACCGTTTCGCGCCGATCAGGTATTCGAATGGATGTACCGGCACGGCGCGCGGGACTTCGCGGAGATGACGAACCTCGCCAAATCCCTCCGCGAAAACCTCGAAAACGACGCGCCGCTCCTCACTTTAAAGATCGAAAAGTCGCTCATTTCGACCCGCGACGGAACGCGCAAATACCTGTACCGCACAGCGGACGGATGCCTGATCGAATCGGTGTTCATGAAATACCGCTTCGGCAGTTCCGTCTGCGTCTCCTCGCAGGCGGGATGCCGCATGGGTTGCGTTTTCTGCGCTTCGGGACAAAACGGTCTCACGCGCAACCTCACCCCGGGCGAATTGTCGGATCAGTTGCTGCTGGCCCGCAGGGATACGGGCGAAGACATCCGCCACCTCGTCGTAATGGGCACCGGAGAGCCGATGGACAATTACGACAATGTGCTGAAATTTCTCAAAAATATCACCGATCCCGCAGGATTGGGTCTGGGCCGCAGACAGATATCCGTGTCGACGTGCGGGCTCATGCCCGGCATGGAGCGCTTTCTGCGGGATATGCCGCAAGCGAATCTCGCGATCTCGCTGCACGCGCCGAACGACGCGATCCGAACGCGCATCATGCCGATCGGAAAGGTCTGCGGCGTCCGGGACATTCTCGCGTTCGCGCGCAGATACGTCGCGGATTCGGGCCGAAAGATCACGTTCGAGTATGTGCTGATCGACCGGCTGAACGACCGGCCGGAGCATGCGGACGAACTTGCGGGAAACCTGCGCGGACTCAACTGCCTTGTCAATCTCATCCCGCTCAACCACGTTGCGGAAACGGGGTTTGCGCCTTCCTCCGCCGCGGCGGCCCGCGCTTTCAAAGAACGCTTGGAAGCGAAAGGCGTCGGGGCGACCGTGCGCCGCGAACTCGGATCGGACATCGCCGCCGCCTGCGGCCAACTGCGCCTTGCGGCCGGCGCGGATCAGCCCTTGAACGGCGACCATTTTTTTGAAAACCCAATAGATTAAGACTCAAGAAATTAAGAAATTAAGACTCAAGAAATTAAGGCTCAATAAAGGTTTGAACTGTAAAATGCCGTATACGCCGGACGGAGGATATCCATCACCGTTTCAGGAAGCGCTGATTCATAACTTTGCCCACGTATGCAACGGTATCGGTTTTGACGGAAAGCGCGGCGTTCGCGCCGGGATTGAGGTTGAGTGCAATGGGAAGCAACACGAAAACGAACAAGAGGAAGAAATGGCCGTTTGTCTTGATCGTCGTAGTTCTTTTGGCTGTGAGCGCGGTCTTGATCGTGCCGAGGATATGGACGAGGGGCTTCCCGGATCCCGCGAACAGTATGATCGCACGCACCGAGGTGACGACGGGGGATATCTCCACGACGGTCGTCGGCAGCGGCAATCTTGCACAAAAGATCGAAGAAGCGAAACTGCCCTACGGCGTAACGGTCAAAACCGTTCTCGCGGAAAGCGGGGACGCAGCGCAAAAGGGAGACGTCCTCGCCGAAGTCAGTCTCCCCTCGGTCGCAAATTGCGTCGCGGAGGTCAAAGACGCGCTGGCAGGCATCGAAACCGACATGAAGAACCTGATCGCAAACAATACCGAAACCGTTTCCGTGAAATCCAAGACGGCGGCGCGCGTCAAGAAGATATACGCCGCCGACGGACAGGCGGCGGCGGACGTCGTCGCCGCAAACGGCGCGCTCCTGTTGCTGTCTTTGGACGGAAAGATGGCCGTGGCTTTCTCCTCCGAAACCGTCCTTGCCGCAGGGAGCGCCGTCACCGTCACGCTGAGCGACGGCACGGAAAAAGAAAGTTCCGTTCTGACCGCGTCCGCAGGGACATACGTCGCGACCTTGAGCGACGACGGGACGATCTTGGGGGATCAAGTCACCGTCAAATCCGGAGAGGAAGCGGTGGG
>JAISML010000108.1 GCA_031276775.1 Eubacteriales Family XIII. Incertae Sedis bacterium
ATCTCGTCAAAAGGTATCTCAACCGACTGTACGCAATCCAAATTGTGGCTCAGACCGAGCAAGCGGGCGATGCGTTCAAATCTGCCGTTGATCCGTTCGTCAAAAGTCAAAACGCAAAATTTGTCCACAAGTTGCACGGCAAACAGCATGGTCGCTTCCGTCGGACCGATGACGGGGATCGACAAAGCCTCCCGCAAAGCCCTGAGTCCCGTATCCGCACTGCAGTTGACGACGATCGCGTCCGCACCCTTTGCCTCCGCCTTCTTCGCTTGGCGCAGCAACGCGGGTACGGCAAACGCGTCGTCGTATGCATTCATGATGAATTTCGGTCCGTCCTCGATGTAATAAAACTCAAAATCCGCACACAGTTTTGAACAGTCCCGCAATCTGAAACTGTTTCTGCACGCTCCCGTCCCGTCGCCCTGTTCAGGCGCGAGTATCGGTGAAATGACCGCTATTTTCATCTTCTTCCGCCCTTTCCCACTGCCGGTAAAATGACGCGATGGCGCGCTTCAATCCTTCGGACGGCAACGGGGCGCGTCCGATCGCAATCGCCCTGCGCACCGCGTCGCTCAAATCCTTGCCTGCTGTTTCCACCATATCCGCGTTTCCGTCCGCGACAATGCGTTTGCCCGCACAGTAAACCTCGGTTATCTTATCTTTGGAACCGAGTTGGACAATCAGTTCCGCCGGCGTGACGTCCTCGTCACAATACGGCGCGCGCAGACGATTCAAATCGAAACAGACGAAATCCGCCCGCCCGCCCGGTTCAAGCCGTCCGGCGGAAAGCGCGCCGCCCGCCGCCCGCCCGCCGCCGGCATAGGACATTTGCAGGATATGTTCGCAGCTCAATTCCGAAGCGGCGTCCACGCCGGAACGCTCCGCGTTCAAATACGCCATGCGCAACTCGCGGCAATAATCCTGATCGTCATCCAAGCCGCAGCCGTCAAGCCCGACGCCGCAGACAAGTCCCCGTTCCACTGCGGAAGCAAGCGGCATGACCCCGCTCCGCAGACGGAGGTTGGAGGACGGATTGGTCACAAGCGTCACGCCCGCCTCAGCCAGCAGGTCGAGTTCCCCATCCTCAGCCCATACGGTATGGGCGCAGGTAAGGTGCGGGCCGAGAAAGCCGATCTCCTGCAGATGGTTCACCGTGCTTTTCCCCCATTGTCTGTGCGCGTAGACCCGTTGGTATTTCGTTTCCAGCATATGCATATGCACGGACGTCCGATGCTGTTTCGCGTAGTCGGCAAGATCCGTCAACGCCTTGTCCCCGCACCACTGCACGCCGACGGGACAAACCTGCACGGCAACCATGCCGGAGGCAATCTCCTGCGCGAGACATTTGCGCAGCTCATCCAACAGGTCGCAATACTCCGACAAACCGATCGGCCGATCGCAGATCATTTTGAGGAAATCGGCCTTGAGGCCCGGCGCAAGCATGTCCGCAAATGCCGTCCGATCCGCGTAGATGAGACTGTTTTGATCCGTAAAGGGAGGACAGAGCGCCACGCGGATCCCCGCTTTGTTGTACGCCCGCGCCGTTTCGACGAGTTCGTCCGACAATCGGTCGCCGTCAACGATGTTGTGGCAGTGAACCACGGTCGTGACGCCTGCGGCCGCCAGTCGCAACCCGTCATAATAGGCGGCTTGCGCGGCGGGCGCGCAGATGCGCCTGAGCTGGGGGATCCACAGTTCCAAGGCGCAATCCCTCACACCGAAGCGGAACGGCGAAAGCCCCCGTCCGTGATCGTGCGCGTCGATAAACCCCGGCACGATCAGCCGGTTTGCGTCGAAATCGCAATCCACGCGCGGATGAGCGCGCCGAAGCGTCTCCGCCGGCGCGACGTCGACGATCAGCCCATCGCGCATCAGGAGCGCGTAATTCTCTTTTGAACCAAGATCCCGCCCTCCCGTCAAGAGCGTCCCGCCGATCATCCGTTCCATCACATGGCCGCCCGGAACAGTTCCGTCACATCCCGACGTTCAAAAGATACCAAACTGTTGTTCAACACACCCGCCATCGTGGAAAAAACGGAATCCGTCATCGGTTCGATCATCGCTTCCGTCACACCCAAATCCCGCATACGGACATCGCAATCGAATTGTTGCAGCACCCGTTTCATTGCGGCGGGGCTGCGCGCCGCCAACGCTTCTTCGGACAGCCCGCCCTCGTCGCCGCCGAAAATGCGCGTCAACTCCGCATGTCTGCGGATATCCGCGCGCCAGGTTTTCTCAAGGTAAGGAACGGCAAACGGACACATGGTCAAACCGTGCGGAGCGCCCGTCTGTCCGCCGACACTGTGCCCCAGGGCGTGTATGGCCACGGTTCCGGAGTTTCCCTCCCCGATGACCACTCCGCCCAGCATACTCGCCCAAGCCATGTTCGCCCGCGCCTCGATATCCGTGTCCCCGTGCCGAATCGCTCTGTCCAAATAACGCATCACGAGCCTGAGGGACGCTTCCGCCAGAATATCCGTAAAAGGGTTCGCACACTTCGCCACATAGGCTTCCATCGCGTGAAAGAGGACGTCAATGCCGCAGCTTCGCGTTACGGACGGGGGCATGGACAACATGAGTTCCGGATCTACGATGGATGCCGACGGCATGAGCAGATCGTGACCGACCCCCGGCTTGTCATGGCTTCTCGTATCGGTTACCACAAACCATTTCGTCGCCTCGGAGCCGGTTCCCGCCGTCGTCGCAATGCAAATGACGGGAAACGGCCGGTTGACTTTTTCCAAATCCGCCTTTGACCCGCCCGCGATATAGCTTCTGACCGATCGGTCGTCCTGCGCGGCAAGAAAGGCGATCGCTTTGGCCGTATCCAACGCGCTGCCGCCGCCCAGACCGATCGTGAAATCACAGTTTTCCGCGACAAACCTCTCCGTCTGCCTGTCTATGTCCACATCCCTCGGATTCGGCTCCACATCGTCGACGATCGAAAAATCAACGCCCGCCGCCTTGAGCAAGGCGCCGACGCGATCCGTAAACCCCAGTGCGCGCATCGTATCTTTTGCCGCGCAGATCATCGCTTTTCGACCGTACGCGGGGGCAATTTCCTCCAGGACGCCGAGCCGGCCGGCGCCGACATAAAATTTGGTGGGCATTGTAAAATCAAATGGATTCATCTGTTTCTCCTTCGCAAGCATCCAACTCCAATATTGTCCGCAAAAGCACCTCCGCTCCCGCTTTCAGATCTTCGGGGCGCGTTTGCTCCATTCGTGAATGGCTGACGCCCCCGACGCTGGGAACAAAAATCATGCCGGTGGGGAACCGCTTTGCCATCTGAAGCGCATCGTGAAAAGCGCCGCTCGGAAGCGTGGAATAATCATAACCGCACGCCGCGCAGGCAAGACCGATCTTCGCACGCACCCATGCATTCATGCGGGCGGGCGCGTGCCTTGCGAGTTCGCGCCGCTCCGCCGTCGCGCCCGATGCGGAAACGGCACGCGCCAATTCCGCCCAAAACGCCCTCTCAATCCGTTCCATCACGGCTTCGTCGCCGTCGCGGACTTCCAGCGTGAACCGGCAAAGCCCCGGTATGACGTTGACCGCGTTCGGCACAACGTCGATCCGACCGACGGTCGCGACGGAATATTTTTCTCCGTGCGCGGCGACCAAATCCGGCAGTTTCGCGATGCAGACGGCGGCCGTTGCGAGCGCATCGCAGCGATCTTTCATCATCGTCGCGCCGGCATGGTTCGCTTCGCCGCGTATCGTAATTTCCTCCCGCAGAACGCCCGCTATCGAGGAAACGACGCCGACGGAATGCCCCGCGCGATTCAGATTGTTCCCCTGTTCCACGTGCGGTTCGATGAAAGCGTGGACGCCCGCGCGCGATCTGACCGCTTCCCCCGACCGTGAAACATCAACGCCGAACGCCGACAGAACCTCACGTCTGCCGACGCCTTCCGCATCCAAATCATCGTCATGGAAAGCGCTCATTTCGCCTCCTGAAAAAGCGGAGCTGCCATACATCCCGTTTCCGAACCGGACGCCCTCCTCATCGGCAAAGACGATGATCTCTATCGGGTGTTCCGTCACAAAATCCGCCGCCGCAAGCGCCTCGGCGACTTCAAGCGCTGCGACGCACCCGTAGGCGCCGTCGTATTTCCCTCCGTCCTCCACCGTATCCAAATGCGAACCGATGAGGATCGCAGGTTCCCTGACCCGCCCCTCCCTGCGGGCGATCAGATTTCCTGCGGGATCCTCTCTCAGGCTCAAACCGAGTCGGCGGGAAAATTCCGAGAACACCTCCCTTCCCCGCCGATCCTCGGGGGAATATGCGATGCGCGCATGTGTGCCGTCGTCGCGTCCGCCGCATTCGTATATCGCATCCAGCCTGTCCGCGATGCGCCTCGCGTCGATTTTAAATTCCGCAGCCGCGTTTGCGGCAATACCGTTCATCCCCATCCTTCACATGATCCCTGTGCGTCGCATGCGCTCAAAAGTAAAGGCAGGCTTCGGTTCCGCCGTCGATCACGATGCCTTGACCCGTGATCGCCCGTGCATCTTCCGTCGCAAGAAACACGGCCATATTGGCGATGTCCGCCGAATCTATCCGAAGCGCCATGGGTTGATGCGCATCGAGAAATTTTTCGCGCGCCTCCCCCACAAACCCTTTGTTCAACGGTGTGTCGACAAACCCCGGACAAACCGCGTTGCAACGGATGTTGTCCTTGGCCATTTCCGCGGCCACCGAGCGCGTCAAACTCATCGCGCCCGCTTTCGCCGCCGAATAACCGATTTTGTTGGGAATCGGTCTGAGACCGAACGTACCCACCGTATTGATGATGACGCCGCCGCCCCGCTTCTTCATATACGGGATCACATACTTGCTTCCCAAAAATATGCCGTACAGATCGATCTCGACAACCTTTTGAAACGCTTCAAAGGTCGTCGTTTCGATCGTTCCCTCCGGACTGACGCCCGCATTGTTGTAAAGAATGTCAATGCCTCCGAACACCGCTTCGACTTCGGAGAACAACTGTACCATTCGGTTCTCGTCGCTGACGTCCGCGACGAATACCGCCGCCTCCCCGCCCCGCGTCCGAATCGTTTCACGAACCGCGTCCAGCTTCCTTTCGGTGGCGCCGACAAGAGCCACTTTCGCGCCTTGCGCCACGAGTTGCAAGGCGATTTCCGCACCGAGACCGCTGCCGCCCCCGGTTACCACCGCCACTTTTTCTTTCAATTTCATGTTATCGCTTTCCTTTCAGGAATATCGCATTTCGTTTCACTAACAATGCGTGATCTGCCCTCCGTCAACGACCAATTCCGAACCCGTGCAGAACGAAGCGTCTTCCGAAAGCAAAAAAACGATCGCGGACGCGATTTCCGACGCTTTCCCGAGTCTGCCCAAAGGAATGGACGACACCGACTGCGCGTACCGGTCGGGATCGTCGATGATCCATTGATTCATCGGCGTTTCGATCGTCCCGGGCGCGACCACGTTGGAGCGGATGCGGCGGGGTCCGAATTCCAATGCAATGGCCTTGCTTAGCTGGCGAATCGCCCCTTTTGACGCGCAATAGTGGGCGGAATTCGCAAAACCGATGTACCCGCTGATCGAGCTCAGGAATACGATGGCGCCGCCGGAATCCTGCGCGATGAGCTGTCTGATGAATGCCTGACTGCAGAGAAAGGAACCCTTCAGGTTGATGTCCGTCATGCGATCAAAATCCTCTTCGCGCATTTCCAACAACGGGATGCTTGAAAAGACGCCCGCGCAATTTACAAGACAATCCACTTGTCCGAAATCCGCAACCGCTTTCCCAAGCATATCGTCAATGCTGTCCGAACGGCACACATCGACGGAAACCGTCGCGGCCCGACCGCCGACGCCCGCGATTTCCGCTTTCACTGATTCAAGGCTTTCCGCCCGGATATCCGCCAAAATGAGATTGGCGCCTTCCTCCGCGGACAGCAACGCCGTCGCCTTTCCAAGACCCGAACCCGCTCCGGTCACGATGACGGTTTTGTTCTTCAAACGCATAGTCTTTCCCTCTTGTCTGCTTGCTGCATGTCTGCTTGCTGCATGTCTGTTTACTGTATATCTGCCAATGTTTGCCCGGCCGCCGATGTTTCCCTGTTGCCCGTCCGGCGATTTCCCTGTCCGGCCGCTTGCCGGTTCACTGCCGGCGGAAAGAGCGGATGCGGCGGCGCATGTCCGAAGCATCCCCTCTTCCCAAATAGCCGGCGGCATTGTCCGATCACATCGGACGCGCTGCCATACGGTTAGAATGTACCCGCTTTCGCGTCATCCACGGTATAGGTCCGCTCCGGATCCGACTCGAACATTTCAACGACGTCCTTTTGGAATGCG
>JAISML010000117.1 GCA_031276775.1 Eubacteriales Family XIII. Incertae Sedis bacterium
ACGAATGCGACAGGGCGCACGGCACGCAGTATCATGAAAATTTCAGGAAATTCCTCACCTATGTGCAGGAAAACGATCTGACCGTGGACGGCGCGATGACCGATCCCAAGGGCGACAGGGGCAAGACGCCGAGCCAGCAGATCGACCCCGATCTCTTCGTGCACATCGTCGAAAAGAAAGCGGACGGCATCGTCGTCCGGGGCGCCAAGACGCATCAGACCGGTTCCATCAATTCCCATGAACACCTGATCATGCCGACCATCGCCCTGGGCGAGGAAGACAAAAAATACGCCGTCTCGTTCGCGTGTCCGTCCGACGTTGAAGGTCTGTTCATGGTGTACGGCCGCCAATCCTGCGATACGAGAAAACTGGAAAAAGACGCCGACGTCGATCTGGGCAACAAGAATTTCGGGGGACAGGAAGCGCTTGTCGTGTTTGACGACGTGTTCATTCCCAACGACAGG
Organism: Eubacteriales Family XIII. Incertae Sedis bacterium; assembly: GCA_031276775.1. Lineage (GTDB taxonomy): Bacteria > Bacillota > Clostridia > Peptostreptococcales > Anaerovoracaceae > JAISGB01. The sequence goes on from JAISML010000117.1 coordinate 465, forward strand.
ATCTTCCTCTGCGAAGAGTATGACTTCGCCGGGATGTTGGTGGAGCGGTTCGCGGGCTACCACAGACAGTCCTACGGCGGTTGCAAGGTGGGCGTGGGCGACGTGGTGATCGGCGCCGCGGCCTTGGCCGCGGATTACAACGGCGCGGCGAAGGCTTCCCACGTGAAAGACAAACTCATCGAGATGACCCACCTGAACGAAACGCTGTATTGTTGCGGCATCGCCTGCTCTGCGGAAGGCTATCCCACGGAAGCGGGCAACTATCAGATCGATCTCCTTCTGGCGAACGTTTGCAAGCAGAACGTCACGCGCTTTCCGTACGAGATCGTGAGATTGGCGGAGGACATCGCGGGCGGTCTCATGGTCACCATGCCCGCACAGTCCGATTTCCGTTCCGATCTTCCGATCCCGACCAAATCCGGCATGACGCTCGGCGAATGGACCAACAAGTTCTTCGTGGGCGTGAACGGGGTCTCGACGGAGAACAGGATGCGGGTGTTGCGTTTCCTCGAAAACATCTGTCTCGGAGCCTCGGCCGTCGGTTACCGGACCGAATCCATGCACGGGGCGGGCTCGCCGCAGGCTCAGCGCATCATGATCGCGCGGCAGGGAAATCTCGCGGCGAAGAAAGAATTGGCAAAGGCAATCGCGGGCGTCAAGGAATAGCGTCGCGCACGGGCGTCAAGGAATCGCATCGCGCGCAGGGGGCAGGGGATCGCATTGCGCATAGGGGTTAAGTTTTGCGGGGGCTGCAACCCCCGCTATGACAGAAACGCGGCGTATCAAACGATTTTGAAGTGTTTTGAACCGGCAGATCCGCGATCGCCGTCTTCCGTCGGAGACGCGGTGTTTGAATACGCCGAAGACGGCGCGTCCTACGACGTACTCCTTTGTTTTGGCGGTTGCGCAAACGACTGTGCGGCGACGGACGGGTATGATTTTGGGAAACTCGTGTCCGTCCGCGGGCCCGCCGGGACGCAACGGGCCGTCGACGAACTGACCGGGTTTGCCGCAGACATGGCAAAATCGGATCATGCGACGGGCGGACAGGAGCCGTGAAGATTGCGCCGGCGTCGGGGATATGTGAAAAAGGGGTGAGGAGGCCGAAACCGACATGGATTGGAAGCAGATATACAGTGAAAGGTTGACGACGGCTGCGGAAGCGGTAAAGCACATCAAAAGCGACAGCACCGTCGTGTTGGCACACTGCGTCGGAGAACCTCCGACGCTCGTGAAAGCGATCGTGGAGAACAGGGAGCAATACCGCAATTTGGAGATCCGCCACATGGTGCGGCTCGGCGAACTCGATTTCGCGACCCCGGGATACGAAAAGTATTTCAGGATCAATCCTTGGTTTGCCAGCGCCAATTCACGCGCGGCCTTGGCGGAAAACCGCGCCGATTTTACGCCTTGTTTCTTTCATGAAGTGCCGCGGGTGATCCGGGAGGGGCGTTCAAAATGCGATGCGGTCGTATTGCAGGTGAGTCCGCCCGACGCGCACGGATTTTGCAGTTTGGGCACGTCTGTGGACTATACGCGCCAAGCCGTGACGACCGCCCCCTTGGTCATCGCGCAGGTGAACCGGAAGATGCCGCGCACGTGGGGCGAGGGTCATGTGCATATATCCGAATTCGATCATATCGTGGAGGCGGACGACGATCTGTACGAGATCAAGCCGCCCGTGATCGGAGACGTCGAAAAAGCCATCGGCGAGTACTGCGCTTCCCTCGTCGAGGACGGTTCCACCCTGCAACTCGGCATTGGCGCGATTCCGGACGCCGTCATGCTGTTTTTGAAGAACAAGAAAGATCTGGGCATCCATTCCGAAATGATTTCGGACGGGACCCTTGCGCTGTACAAAGAGGGGGTCATCACCGGCAGCAGAAAATCGGAGAACCCGGGCAAGATGACGGTAACGTTTCTCATGGGTACGCGCAAACTCTATGATTTTGCGCATGACAATCCCGCCGTCGAAGTGAAGCCCGTCGATTACGTGAACCATCCCATTGTCATCGCGCGCCAATATAAGATGGTATCCGTCAATTCCGCGATACAGGCGGACATTCAGGGACAGATCAACGCGGAAGCCATGGGACTCAGACAGTTTTCGGGCGTGGGCGGCCAAGTGGATTTCGTGCGCGGCGCGGCGCTGTCCGCCGAAGGGAAAGCGATCATCGCGATGCCTTCGGTCACGGTCAAAAAAGACGGAACGATGATCTCCAAGATCGTGCCGTTCCTCGATCACGGTTCGCCGGTCACCACCTCCCGTTGCGATGCGGATTACATCATCACGGAGTACGGGATCGCCGAACTCAAAGGCCGATCCTTGCGGGAAAGGGCGCGGAACCTGATCGGCGTTGCGCACCCCGACGCCCGTGATCCGTTGAAAGAAGAGTTCGAAAAACGGTTCGGCGAGAGATATTGAAGATCGGCGGGGCGGGCGCGGGACGTCCGCGCGGGGAAAAGAAGCAAATTGCGCATGGCATACAATACTTGTAATGAAATACTTGCACCATAAAACACAGGAGGGAGAATCATAGATGTTGGCATTGAGGATCGTACCGAAGATACACTATTTCGACAAAGTATCCGAATTCAACGAGGAATTTCGGATCGGGGAGCGGGATCTGCTCGTGACCAACGAGTGGATATACACACCGTACATCGCCCCGCTCGGCGTGAAGACAAACGTCATCTTTCAGGAAAAATACGGGCAGGGCGAGCCTTCCGACGAGATGATCGACGGCATCGTCGCGGCGGGCAAGGCATATGACTACGATCGCATCATCGCCCTGGGCGGCGGGACGATCGTCGATATCTGCAAGATCCTGGCGCTGGAAGTGCCGGAGAAATCCATCGATCTGTTTACGGGGAAAGCCCCGACGAAGAAAGTCAAGCAGCTGATCGTCATCCCGACGACCTGCGGCACCGGATCGGAGGTCACGAATGTGGCGATCGCGGAACTCAAGAGTCTGCATGTGAAAAAGGGCATCGCCGTCGACGAAACATACGCGGATATTGCGGCGTTGATTCCCGAAACGATGAACGGACTGCCGTACAAGGTGTTCACCACGTCGTCGGTGGACGCGCTCATCCATGCCGTCGAGAGTTTCCTCTCGCCGAAAGCGTCCCCGTTCACGGAGATTTATTCGAAGCAAGCCATCAGAATGATCATGAAAGGCTACAAAGTGATCGTCGAGAAAGGCGAAGAAGAGCGGTTCAAGTATATGAAGGACTTCGTGCTCGCTTCCAACTACGCCGGCATTGCGTTCGGCAACGCGGGCTGCGCGGCGGTTCACGCATTGTCCTATTCCATCGGCGGCGCGTTTCATGTGCCGCACGGCGAAGCCAACTATCAGTTTTTCACCGAGGTGATGAAGACCTACGTGGCGAAGGATCCGAACGGAAAGATCCGGCAGCTCACGACGATACTTGCCGACGTCATGGAACACGGCGACGATCCGGGCGTCTATGAAGCCCTCGACCGTTTCCTCGGCAAGCTCATCGCGAAAAAACCGCTGAAGGAGTATGGGATGACCGAAGCGCAGATCGATGAGTTTACGGCATCCACGGTCGCCAACCAGCAGCGTCTCCTGGCGAACAATTACGTGTTCCTGGAGGACGGCGAACTGCGGGATATCTTCGTCAATCTGTATTAAAGGCGCGGTGTAAATTATTTTGGAATATACTTGATTTATTGTAAATATATGGTATAATCGTTCCATGACGCACAGCCGCAGGCAAGCGGGCCTGCCGACTGTGCGTGTCGGGAAACGGAGTGGAAGCATGAACAACATCAACCTGATCGGACGATTGACCAAAGACCCTGAAATGCGCAGGACGGATGAGGGCAGAAGCATCTGCACGTTCACCCTCGCGGTGGACGACACGTTCTCGAAAGAGGACAGGACGGATTTTATCCGCGTCACCGTATTTGGCAATCAGGGCGACAACTGTGAAAAGTATCTGAGGAAAGGTTTCCTGGCGGGCGTGAGCGGACGGTTGCGGTCAGACGTCTATACGGACGCCGAGGGCGTCACGCGCTATCCCGTCAACGTGACGGCGGATCGCGTCCAATTCCTCCAATGGCCCGAACGGGAAGGCGCTTAGGGGAAACGCAACCCCCGGAGAAAGAAAGCCGCAGAACCGTGAAACGGCGCCGGTTTGTCTCAGGCCTGCGCCGTGCGGTCAGGCTTTCGCGGGTCAATCCCGCATTGCAACAGGTGTTTGAAATCCGATTTACCGATTTTGAACCTCTGTAACATGAAATCCGCAACGCAACCCATTTTGAAATTTGGTTCAATGAAAACTTTGGCGCACCCCTGCGGGTATTTTCTGAAATGGTGAAATTTTGACCATTTTGAAATTTTGGTTAGTTGAAAACCTTAGTGCAACCCCTATTTTTGAAATTTCGGTAACATGAAATTCTCAACGCAACCCCGGCGGCGATTACAAATTTGAAATTTCCTGTAAGAAAGTTGATGATTCGTTGTTGCTTTTTGTTTCGGCGGGTGATAGTCTGTATACGAATTGAAAACGGCTGTGCAAAAAGTTCGTTTTGTTGCACGCTGCATGAATTTGGAAAGGAATGGGGGATTCCTCCCGGATGAAGTGAACAGATGGCCGACAAAGCGTACAGTGCGGCACAGATCCAAAGAATGCTGAACGAGCTTGACAATCTTCGCCTGACCCACCGGCGTATGCTGAACGGCGCCGGTTCGGGCGCCGACGCGTCGCCGCCCGAATCCGAAAGCGCGTTTGGGACGGTCGGCTCCGTTCCGGAAACGAACCCGGCCGAGATCGTTCCTGCGCCGGACGAAACCGGCTCTTTTCAACCTGCATCCCAAAAATCGCAAAGCTTTTTCGGACGGATCTGGGTTTCCCCCGTGACCGGAGCAATCGTCTACACCGCGCTCGCGCTCATTGTCGCGACGGCGTTTTTGTCCAAGGACGCAGGTATTGCCGCGCCCCCCCCCCGAAATTTTTTAGGCTTTTCCGCGTTTACGGTTCTGACCTCCTCCATGCAATCGGAAATCCCGCGTGGCAGCTTTGTCCTGGTGAGGCACGTTGACCCGGACGGGTTGCAAATCGGCGACGACATCACTTATTTAAAGAGCAACGACACCACTTTCACACACCGCATCACCGCCATCTTCGAAGATTATTACGAGGGTCGGCGCGGGTTTGCCACCCAAGGCGTGGACAACAGCGCGCCCGACCGGGAAACGGTGATTGCGGACAACATTGTGGGCAAGGTGATCTTTCACAATTTGACGATGGGCAAACTGTTGTCTTTCGTGCGCGCCCATCTTCTGCTTTGCGGCCTGAACGCCGCCATGATACCCGGTCTGTTCGCCGCGCTGCGGATGGTTTTTCCCGCCGGACGGAGCGCAAATGGCAGAACGCAAACACAGAACGGCGCAGAGCCGGGAACCCCCGTCCATCGGTCGGGATCTCCGGCATACGATTCGGAAAAACCGCGCGGACGGTTGCGGCGGATATTTTTTGTGCAGGAAGCGCGTGCGGGCCCGCCCTGAACGGGCGCAGGACTGTTCCCGCCGCGAACGCGAAATCGCGAAATGCGAAATGTGCGGAACGCGAAGCCGTGGACGGGACGGCCGGAATGTTTGGCGGTCGGAACAATGAGTAGAGAGGGGTACTTCAAATGCGAAAACAAAATGAAAACGCGGAACGCAGACCCAACAGGCGCCGCGTTGCGGGCGCCGCGCTCGCGTGTGTGCTGGTTGTGGCCATTGCCCTGTCCGGTACCTACGCGTGGACGGCGATGGAACAGGGCGCTGTGAACGAGACCCACAGCGACGCCGCGCCCGGCGGCCGTCTGCACGACGACTTCGACGGCGAAAACAAAGACGTCTATGTGGAGAACTACGGCAACGTCCCCATCTATGTCAGGGTCCGGCTGGACGAATACATGGAGATCGGCGCGGGCGCGGGACTGAAATCCGGCGACGCCGGCTACAGTGGGAAAGAGGCGGAGAGCTTCTCTTCCGCCGCAGTCATCGAAGACCGCGACACCTGGACCACGCACATCCCGTTTGTTACCCCCGACTACTGCGAGGCGGCCGACAACGACGCGTTCCACGACTATTGGACCTGGACCATGGGCGGCACGAAGAACTTCATGCCCACCTTCGACAAGGACAAGGACAGCCTGAAGTCGGACTATCAGGGTCCCTCCGATTGGGACGGCGCGTATAGCATGGGCGCCGACCACCGCGTCGGCGATCCCGCCAAAGGCGCGGGCGTTGTTGACGAAGCGGGCAATGCCAACCTTTACAACAGCAGCTACAACCGCGGCGTCGGCACGCAGGACGAATTTGCCGGCGGCGAGGAACTCACAAGGGACGCCTATTACAGCGACGGCGTCGTGACCTCCGAAACACACACCGCGAAACCCACGCTGGACGAGGCGCGCAACGTCATGCTCATGCATGCGTGGAAGACCGCGGGCAAGCCCACCGGCAATTTCTGGGTGTATGACGCGGACGGCTGGGCCTATTGGGCCAACCCCCTCACCCCCGGCGAGGCGACCTCCCTGCTTCTGAGCAGGATCACCCTGACCGGCGAGCCGGACGACGAGTGGTATTATGCCATCAATGCCGTCGGACAATTTGCCACCTCCAAGGATCTGGGCGTGTTTGGAACCGGCGGCGAGACCATCACCGCCGACGCGCAGGATCTGCTGGACAGGGCCGCCGGCAAAGAGCCGGTCGCGCTTTCCGTCGCCGTAAACGGCGGCGCGTCCTGGGCTTATGTGCGGGTCGGCGAAACACTGCAGCTCACCGCGCAGGTAAATGTGCAAAACCGGCAGAACCCGAGCGACGCCGACGTGACCTGGACGCCGGGCAGCAAGGTCAGCGACACGGGTCTCGTCACCGGGTTGCCGGCCGATGTCAACAAGACCCTCGAGATCAAGGCGACTTCGAAGCTGGACAACACCAAGTTTGCCGCCATCGACGTCTACGTCATTCCGGCGGACGCGAGCGGCGTGGTCATGGGGGGCGACGGCAAGCCCTATGTCGACAACGGCGACAACACCTTTAACGAGATCGGGGACAACGGCGCCTTGGGCGATACCATCTGCGGCGGTCAGGATCTGACGCCGGGCACCGGAGACGACAGGGACAACGTCTTCACCAACGGCAGCAACCGTTACCTTGACAACGGTGACGATTCCTACATGAACAAGGGCGCCGACGGCAAGCTGGGAACCGGCGACGACGTGCAGGTCTGGCCGGCCAACGAAGACAAGGAGATCGGCGACGACACCGAACCAGACCACAACGAGACCACAACGCCGCCCGTTGTCCTGCCTGATGTCTATCTGGTGCTGGTGAATCCCGGTTCGATCGGGGTCGTGCAGGGCAAGACCCAGCAGTTCACGGCGACGGTGACCAAGAACGGCACGCCCCAGCCGGGCGCAGCCGTCACCTGGAGCCTCACCGGCAATCATTCTGCCGGCACCTCGATTGACGCCGACGGTCTTCTGACCATGTCCGACGACGAGAGCAACGCGACCGTCACCGTCCGCGCCACCTACACCGTCACAGGCGATCACGGCGAGGTGGCGGTCCGGGTGAAGCCCAAGGGCATTGCCCTCGCCGCGATTCAAACCGCATACGAGGTGGTGGCCTATGCCAAAGGAGACGGAACGGTAAGCTTTATCGATGAGCGCAATGCCGAGTATGTGCTGATTGCCAAGAAAAAGACGCTCAAGGCTAACGCACTTCCCGACTCAAACTCAGACTCCTTTATAAAGTTGCAGAAAATCGGCAGCAACATAAACAACATGCAGGAGAAAATCAACATGTGGTTTGAGGGCTATGGCAGTCCCGTTGAAACCATTGATCCGGCTATCAAGGCCGCAGCCGTAGGCGTCGTTTTCGCACAGAACGAGGATGGAAACGGGTACATGCATTCCGTCATAAACAACGCGCAGGATTCAGCGGTATCAAAACCTGACATCCTTTCTGCCCCCGGCTCAGGCAGGGCGTTCCTCCTGTCCAGCGCGGAAGCATACAAATGGGGGGGCATAAATAATACTTCTACGAATGCTAAGAGAGCAGGAGCATATGATACGTGGCTCCGCACTTTGGGGAATGGCGGAACATGGTCTATGCAGGCGAGCGGTCTGATTCAAACAAGGAGTGACGCCAACTTTGCGGGACTCCGTCCCGCGCTTTGGGTGCGGCTTGACGAGGTAATCAATCCTACCCTGTAAGCGGAGACGCGAATGTCGGATTCCGGGGTTTGCGGCCGTGCACCGCACAGAGCCGCAAACCCCGGCGGGCGGCGGCGCCCGCCGGGGATGATTGTTGACAGGGAGCAGACGGCTTGGAGGGGCGGAGATGACGAATGGTAGGCGGCGGGAACGACCGTCGCAACAAAATGCCGAGGCGCGTTTCGATCAAACTTTGGCAAGGAGGTACTGCCCGTGAACGCACTGCTCGTCCGCCGTTGCGCGGGCGTGTTGCTGACCGCCGTGTTCCTGCTCTCCGCCGTGATGACCGGGACGCTGAGCTGGGCGGGGTTTCACCAAAGCGCGCTCAACGAAGCCAAGGGCGAGCAGGGTCTGTTTCCGGCGGAGCTGGTAAAATACGAGAAGACCGCCGACGGCGCGCCCACGGGACAGTTGCTGCCGGGCGCGGAATTCTACCTGTACCGGGTGTCCGATCCGGACGATGTTCAGATCGGCGGGCGGTATGTGACCGACGGCGTGGGCAGGATCCAAGTGAACCTGCCGCGCGGAAGCTATTATTTTGAGGAAACAAATCCCGGCAGCGGCCACACCTACGATCAGACGGAAGAAGGCGGCGGGCAGCCGACGGTCGTCAGGCGTTATCCTTTCGCCGTGCCGGGCGCCGACGCGGAAGCGGTCGTCGTCACCGCCTGCAACCGCCGCGTCGAGGGCAGCCTGATCATCGAAAAAACCGTGCGCAACGAGGACGGCGCGGCCTTGACCGAGGATCGGCGCGACGCCGGGTTCACGTTTTCGGTCACCTTGGATCATATCGAAAACGGCACGGTGGAAGCGGTCGTCGCCGGCGTAAAACAGCAGCTGACGATCGCCGGCCACCGACTGTCGCTTGTCCTGAAGCACGGGGAAAAAGCTGTTTTTGAAAACATTCCGACGGGTGTGCGGTACACGGTTGCAGAGATCCCGGTTGCGGGCTATGTCACTTCCGCCGTCAACAGCAGCGGCAATATTCCCGAGGGCGGAATCACCGCGGGCTTTGTCAATACCATTCCGGCAGGACCGCCCGAAACAGGCGCGTTGACCGTGACCAAAGAGGTGACGGGCGCTTCCCCGGATCCGGACAGGGAGTTCCTCTTTACCGCCGTGTTTGACGGTGTGCCCGAGGACTTCACCCTCAAACACGGCGAGAGCAGGACCTTCCCGGATCTGCCCGTCGGCACGGACTACACCGTTACCGAAGCCGACGCCGGCGCGGACGGATACATCGCCGCCGTGCGCGCATACGCCGGGGCGATCATGGGCGCGGACAGCGTCGTCACCCTGCCTTTCGTCAATGTGCGCGACGACGGGCAAGATCAAAACGGCAGTTTTGAAATCAGCAAAAGCGCCGTCGGCGCCGGCGCGGATTTGGAACGGGCCTTTGAATTTACCGTCGCTTTCGCGGGCGAAAATCTCCCCGATCCGGTTCTCTGTTCGGTGAACGGCGGCGAGCCGTTCCCGCTTCCGCCGGACGGCGGGCTCACGCTGAAATCCGGCGAGACCGCGCGGTTTGGGAATTTGCCCGCAGGAACGGTCTACACCGTCGCCGAGACTGCCGCAGCGGGATACTTTCCCAATTTCAGCGCCGCCGAGGGCGTCATCGCGGGCGGGCGGACCGCCGTCGCGGCTTATGTGAACACAAAAATCCCCGCGCCCGAAGAGGGTGGGATATTCATCCGCAAAGAGGGCGCAGGCGAAGCGTTTGATCCGGAGAAAGCGTTTGCTTTCACCGTCACCGTCGGGAATCTGCCCTATGAACCGTATCCCGTTACCGTAAACGGTCAGGAAATCCAACTGTCGGCCGACAATGCCCAATTTTCGATCCCGCTGAAAGCCGGGCAGACCGGCGGTCCCATCAGGCTTCCCGTCGGCGCAAGCTACAGCGTGGTGGAGGAAAACGCGGCGGACGAAGGCTATCTGCAGACCGGTCTTGTGGGAGGCAGCGGCACCGTGACGCTCGCGCCCATCACCGTGACGCAGACCAACACCTGCACCAACATCCCCGCAATCGACGTCTCCGGCGAAAAGACCTGGTCGGACGGCGACGGACAGCCCGCAGACGCCGATCTGCTGCCGGCGGACGTCACGCTCAAGCTGAAAAACGGCGATTTGACCGCGGCGATCGTCACCGTTGGGCCGGATGAACACGGCAAATGGAACTATGTGTTCGAAAACGTCCCCAAGTACGAAGCGGACGGCGTAACCGAAATCCGCTATACCGTCGAAGAAGTCCCGGTTGCGGGCTGGTCGCCCGCTTATGACGGATTCAACGTCACAAACACCTACCTTCCCCCGGTGGCCGTCTCCGGGATCCCGGTGAAAAAGACCATCACCGGCGCCGCCCCGAAGACCGCTGCGCGGTTTGAGTTCCTTCTCACCGCGCTTGACGGCGCGCCCCTGCCCGAGGGCAGCGCAAACGGCGCAAAGCGCGTCGCCGTCAACGGCGCGGGAAACGCCGACTTTGGCAAGATCGTCTACGCCGCCCCCGGCGCCTATGTCTACACCATTTCCGAGGTCAACACCAATGCCGTCGGCTACACCTACGACGGGACGGTATACACCTACACGGTGGTTGCGGCCGAACAGGACGGCAAAATGGCGATCGTTTCCAAGACGCTCGTCAAAAATGGCGCGCCCGCCGAAACCGCGGTGTTCACCAACTACCACGCCCCCGATTTCACCGCCGTCGGCGTCAAAAAAGTGTGGCTTGACGACGGAAGCCACCCGCAGAGCGTCACCGTGCGGCTTTACGGAAACGGCGTGCCTTACGGCGCCCCCGTCGTCCTGAATCCCGCCAACGGATGGGCGCACGTGTGGGGCAATCTCGACAAAAACGCCAAATGGACGGTGGATGAAACCGGCGTCCCGGACGGCTACGCCAAGACGATCGGCGGCGATTCCACCAACGGATTCATCATCACCAACACCAAAGGCGACGCCGGGGACGACAAAACCACTGTGGAGATCAGGAATGTCTGGATCGACGAGGATCATCCGCAAAGCGTGACGGTCCAGCTGTACCGGGACGATATGCCTTACGGCGATCCCGTCGTCCTGAACGAGTCAAACAATTGGATCTATATTTGGACCAACCTCGACAAAGACCACATTTACACGATCAAAGAGATCGATGTGCCCGACGGGTTCACGCAGCTCATCACGGGCGACGCGGAGACAGGCTTTACACTCACCAAGATCAAAGGCGACGTCCCGCCCGCCGGAAAAGTGGCGATCCGCGGCATAAAAACATGGCGCCACGGCGGCAACGACCCTGCCAAACGCCCCAAAGCCATCACGGTCATCGTCCGCGCCAACGGCAACGTGATCATCCAAAAGCAGATCACCGGGGCCGACCATTGGTACTATTCCTTTGTTTCGGATCAATACGACGCGGAGGGCAGGGAGATCGTCTACACCGTCGACGAGGCAAAGATCCCGGGCTACGACAAAACCGCGGACGGATACAATCTGATCAATACCTACAACCCCGCCGGCCCGGACGGCGCGCGCGGCGCGCGCGGCTCCAAAAATCCGCCCCAAACGGGGGACGACAACAGGTTGGCGTTTTGGACCGTGTTGATGTGCGTCAGCTTTGCGGGGATTGTGGCGCTGGCGTTCGCCGGGCGGCGCGGCAAAAAGCAACGCTACATTCCTCTGCACTAAGGTGGTGATTGCGTCTGTTTTCCGACATTGACAATTCGAATCCGTGTCCTGACATGCGGGACTTCAGGTTCAGGCGTGAGCTGAACGGCTATGACAAACAGGAAGTGGACGAAAAATTGGAGGAGTTGTTTGGGCGGATTGACGCGCTCACCGCGCAGACCCACAGCCTGAATGCGGCAATCGGGCAGTTTGAGGAGAAGATTCGCGCCCTGTCCGAAAGCACCCGCCGATTGGAACGGGAGCGCGCCGCCATGCGCCCGGGCGCAGATCCCTGTGAGGCAATGCTGCGATACATGGGGCTTACCTCGGAAGACGTGCTCGGGTTGCTGTTCAGTCTCTGAGAAGATGCGGATCGAAATACCGAAAGCATTCACGATACAGAGCATTTGTGAACAATTTTCTACGATTGTGAGCTGTTTTTGACGATCGCGCCGTCTGTCTTTCTTCTCCGTTCCGCCGCGATCGGAGGAGGGAATCCCCAACCCCATGAACCGCAAAGTGAAGCGCGCTTCATGCGGAAACGAAACCCTCCGGGCATGAAAATTGCTTGTTATTCCTAAAAGGTTACTGCACGGAGACGCCGCACGGCCGCAGCGCGGCCCGCCGACCCCTGTGCGGCAACCGTGAAAGTTTTGTTTGCGGAAAGAGTGGTGAAATCATGCTTGCTTTACAAAAATACGCGCTCGGCGCCGGCAATGTCAGGGTGGCCGACGTCGACAGACCGAAGCCCGAACCGGACGGGGTTCTCATCAGGGTAAAGGCCTGCGGCATCTGCGGAACGGACATTCACATTTACCGGGACGACACATTTCCGTTTCAACCGCCGGTGATCCTCGGACACGAAGTCGCCGGCGTCATCGAGGAATTGGGGGAGCGCGTCTCCGGATGGTCGGTCGGGGACGCCGTGATCTCCGAGACCTATTACTACACGTGCGGGGAATGCATCTACTGCAAGACGGGACGCGCCAATCTCTGCGAAGCGCGGTATTCCATCGGGAGCGGTACAAACGGCGCGATGGCCGAATACGTGAAAGTACCCGCGAAGAATCTTCATCCGATTCCGCAGGGGATTTCCTTTGTCGAAGCCGCGCTCACGGAACCTCTCACCTGTTGCGTGCACGGCGTGTTTGAAAAAGCGGATCTCAAACCGGGCGACGCGGTATTGCTGAGCGGACCCGGGGCGATCGGTCTGCTGTGCCTGCAGGTCGTCAAGCTGTTCGATTGCCGGGTCGTCGTGACAGGCACGCGAAAGGACGGGGACAGGCTTGCGCTCGCCCGTGAATTGGGGGCGGATCTCACGCTGTACGCGGAAGACGCCGATACCCCGCAACGCGTCAAGGCGTTTTACGGCGGTCCGACGACCGCGTTTGAATGTTCCGGCGCCGTGCCCGCGACGGAATTTTGTCTCCGGGCGCTGCCCAAGGGCGGACGTTACGTGCAGATCGGTCTGCCCGCAACGCCGACGCCGATCGAACTGAATCTGGTCGCGCTGAAAGAGTTGGTGATTACGGGCGCGTTTGCCACGAAACCGGTATGGTGGCTCAAAACGGTGGATTTGATGGGGGCGGGAAAGATAAACCTGAAGAAATTGATTACGGACACATACAAGCTCTCCGACTGGGAGAAAGGGTTTCAGGATCATATCTCCGGGGCGGGGATCAAGCATGTGTTCGATCTCGATCCCGTTCTGTGAGACGCGTGGTCCGATGTTTCGTTTTGCATACAGAGGAGGTGTGATATGACAAAGTGGGTTCATCATGAGCGCGAGGGCGAAGTGACGCAAATGCCGGGGCGCAAGGTCACATGGATACAGACCAACGCGAATACCGGCAGCAGATATTCGCAGGTCTGCACCTGCGTTTACGAGGCGGGGGCGCGCGCGAAACCCGCGCACGCGCATCCGGACGGAGAGGAGACCGTCTATGTGATCGACGGTTCGGGACGCGCGAAAATCGGGGACAATCTCTATGACATCGAAGCGGGTTCCGTCGTCTTTTTCCCGCAGAACGTTCCGCACATGCTTTGGAACACCGGGGACGGGGAACTCTCGATTGTATGCTTTTACGCGCCCGTTGAAACGTCGCGCGGGTACGCGTTTTTTGAGGATTTTGATTTTCCGGAATTTTCCGGCGCGCCGTCGGGGAGCGAACCGTCGAAATGAAGCTGTCATTCAATGAAGCGACGGCGCGCGACTGTTCGAGCCTGGAACTCGATCTGACGCTGTGCGAGCAAGCGGGCTTCGACTTCATCGAGATTCGCTTCGACATGTTGCGCGATTACCTGAAAACGCACACCGTGCGGGAACTCAAGACCTATTTTGAGACGCACCGCATCAAGCCGCACGCGTTCAATGCACTGTACCTGTTCGACACTTTTCTCGCAGGGGAGCGCTGCCGGGACAAGGCGCGCGAAAAACGGGTCATGGACGATTTCATGCTGGCTTGTGAGGTCGGCAGGGAGATCGGCGCGCATTATCTTGTGGTCGTGCCCGATCTTTACCGCGAAGCGCCGAATACGCGTCCGTACATCAACACGCGCGAAAACATCAACATAGACGCCGTACGGATTCTCGGCGCGCTTTCGGACGTCGCGCGGGATTATGGGATGAACCTCGGGCTGGAACCTGTGGGTTCGCTCGGGTGTTCGGTAAAAACGATCGGGCATGCCATGGAGATTGTGCGGCTGACAGACCGCGAAAATGTGGGACTCACCGCAGACTGTTTCAATCTGTATCTCTATGCAAAGCGCAATGATTTCTCGGATATCGGAACGGTGGATCCCGCCAAGATTTTCGTCGTGCATGTCAACAATGCGGATTGCGCGCCGATCGGCGTATTGTCCAATGAACACAGACGGTTTTGCGACTCGGGCGTCATCGATCTGAAAAGCTATCTCGGCGTCCTGCGGGACATGGGCTATGACGGCATGATCTCCATTGAAGTGTTTCGGCCGGAATACTGGGCCTGGCCCGCGGAGAAAGTGGTTTCTGAGGCGTATCGGACGACCCGCGACGCGGTGGCGCGTTACGGACGCCTGTGAGAAAGGCGGAAATGGAGCAAATATGGGGCAAATGATGAAAGCAACAGTAAAGACGGCGGAAGGTCCGGGCAATGTCGCCCGGGTGGATATGCCCGTGCCGGAGCCGAAGCCGGGGGAAGTCCGCATTCGCGTGGAAGCGGCGGGGATCTGCGGAACGGATTGCAAAATCTACGCGGGCGATACGTGGAGCAATCCGCCGGTCATCCTGGGACACGAGTATTCCGGCTCGGTTGACGCGCTAGGCGCCGGCGTGACCGGCATTTCCGTCGGCGATCGCGTCGTGAGCGAGACCGCGCAGGTTGTCTGCGGCGACTGCGAATATTGCAGGACGGGGCGGTATCTCATGTGCAAAGACCGACTTTCGATCGGATACGGCGTCAACGGAGCGTTCGCCCGTTATATTACGGTGCGAACGTCCTTGCTTCACAGGATTCCCGACAATGTGGGCTTTGAAGAAGCGGCTCTGTGCGAACCGTTTGCGGTCGCGTTGCACGGCGTATGGGACAACGCGGAGATTCTGCCGACGCACACCGTACTCGTGTCGGGACCGGGCGCAATCGGCGTCCTGGCTTCCATTGCGGCAAAGTCCAAAGGCGCGACGGTGGTCTTGGCAGGCGTGGAAAGCGACGCCGAACGACTGAACATCGCCAAGGAGATCGGCATTGACCGCGTGACGGATCGCCTTGATTCGGCGGCGCTGCGCGAGCTTACGGGAAAAGATGCGGTCGACGTCGCGATCGATTGCACGGGCGCCGCGCCTGCGATCGACACGGCGTTGCATCTGCTGAAAGCCAACGGAAA
The DNA here is from genome assembly GCA_031276775.1 of Eubacteriales Family XIII. Incertae Sedis bacterium. GTDB lineage: Bacteria > Bacillota > Clostridia > Peptostreptococcales > Anaerovoracaceae > JAISGB01. Next base: position 16,225 of record JAISML010000117.1, read on the forward strand.
GCTCGTGCAGATCGGACTTACGAAAAAACGCGTGGAAATAGAGTATTCGCTGTTGACC
>JAISML010000119.1 GCA_031276775.1 Eubacteriales Family XIII. Incertae Sedis bacterium
CCCGTAAATATCTTTCAGCGCCCGGTCGATAAAGGCAAGCGCTTCCCCGGACAGTTCCCATGTCAGCGTATCCGCGTTTTGGATCGCCTGCTTCGTGTTCTTTGACCCGACCAGCGCCGTCGTCATGCCCGGCTGCGCGATGACCCAGTTTAACGCAATCTGCGCAACAGGCTTGTCGATTTCCTTCGAAAGCGCTTCCAATTTTTCCACGAGCGCAAGCGCCTTTCCGAAAAGCGGCTCCTTGTAAAACGGGTAGAACATGGAACGGCGCTCTATTTCCGTTGCGGGGGGCGGCGTCCGGTATTTGCCCGTGAGCATCCCCGCGCCCAAAGAACCGTACGAGAGAACGCCGATCCCCTGTTCGATGCAGTACGGCAAAAGATCCGCTTCTATGTCGCGGACGAGCAACGAATACTGCGGTTGCACGGAATCGATCCGGGCTGTTTCGCGGCTCTTCTCCATGAGCGCGACGTCGAAATTCGACACGCCGATCGCGCGGATCTTCCCCGCGTTTTTGAGATCGTTCAGCGCTTCCATCGTTTCTTCGACGGGCGTGTTCGGATCGGGCCAATGCACTTGGTACAGGTCGATGTAATCCGTGCCGAGCCGCCTCAGCGAATCTTCCGTCTCTTGGAACGCCGCTTTGCGGGAAGCATCGTTCCAGTTCGCTCCCCCGACGCCGAACTTCGTCGCTATCACGATCTCCTCCCGCCTGTATCCTTTGATCGCGCGGCCGACCAATTCCTCCGCGTGTCCGGAGCCGTACACGGGCGCCGTATCGATGATGTTTATCCCGCGATCCAGACCGGCGCGCAAGGCGTCGACACAGGCTTGGTCATCGATCTCTCCCCAAAAATCACCCCCCATCGCCCACGTGCCGAGCGTGATCGGCGTGACCTTGATACCGCTCTTCCCAATCTCATTCAAACGCATAACTTAACCTCCTTCATACCTTAAGGAAACGCTGATTCATGCTTCCTTAACCGATTCTGCGGCGCCGGACGGCGCCGGCCAATAACAACAGCCCATTCATTATATATATGCAATATATATGCAAATTCCCTGCCGGGATCTTTGCCCAACGGTTCTTTCCCCGGCTTTCGTCCGTTTCAATCCCTCCGTCCCGCCTGTTTCGCCGCGTAGACGCGCGTTGCGACGAGGATGCCGACTGCCGAAACGACAACGAACCCCGAGATGATAACGAACGCCGGCGCCAGACCAAAAGCGTCGCTCAGAAAGCCGCCCGCCAAACTGCCGGCGACGGTGGCGAACCCGCCCTGTATCATGACGAGGATCGTCTGACCCTGCGAAATCTTTCCCTCATGCACGTGATCCCTGATGTAGGTGACGCATCCGTAATAGGCGATCATATACGACGGTCCCTGGAGCGCCTGAGACAGAATGATGTACGGGATCGTGCCGTTCGGCACCAAAATCACCCGAAGCGCGGCGATGAACAGCGCGGCGCACAGCAGCCCAAGCGTATTGAAGCGTGCCATGAGCTTTGGCATCGCGAAGAGAACCGGCACCTCGCTGAATGCCGAGATGCAGAACAGTATGCCGATCATCGACTGATCGTACCCCAAGTCCACGACAAAAACGCTGACGAAAGCGGCGTGAAAACTCACCGCAATCTGCATGATGAAAGCGATCGCCAACACAAATACGACCTCGTTGCTTCGAAAGATTTTGCCTTTCCTTTTCTGCCCCGTCTTTTCATCCGGTTGCACCTTCCCGGCGCGCGCCGGCCGACCCGCGCGGTTCTTTCCTTTGGGATCTTTGGGAAGCAGAAAGCATACCGCCGCATAGCCGGCATACACCACAAAACCGATCCAAAACATATGCGTGGGATGCGACCTGAGATATCCGCCGACAAAGAGTATCACGATTGCGAAGCCGACCGTCCCGCCCATCCGGACAATCGCGAAATTCACTTTTTTTTCCTGCGCTTCTTTGGTGACAATCGCATCGTTCAGCGGCATGATGGCCGAGTTGAATGCCATGAAAACGATCGTCGCAACACAAAAAACGGCAAATGCCGTCCCGAGCAAATAGAGCAGATACGCGGCGCCGCCCACAACGGAAATCAGCTGCAAAACGAGTCTTCTTTTTTCCGTCCGGTCGCTCAGCATCGCCCACAGCGGCTGAAAACACAGGCCGGCCACCGGTCCGATCGCCGCAAGTACCCCAATCTGCATATCCGTGATACCATTCATCGCGTAGTAAGCGTTGAGAAAGGGAATGCATACGGACGTTACGGACCAAACACAGGTGTCGACAGCCAGCAGTTTGTAAAAATCCCTCTTGTACGTATACATCTTTTCCTTTCCGAATTTTCCTTCCCGACCTGCGATCCTCTTCACCGGCGTCTTTCCCCGAAGAAGCGCCGGTCAACGCTTGTCCGGACCGACGGCGATCGATACGCAGTTCAGACCGTAATGCGCCTCAAACAGCTCCAATCTATCCGCGATTTCCGAATCCGGAATCGATTTGGCCAGTTCTTCCTGCACGGTTTTGAAATTCATCCGAAGCAGGCCGAAGATA
>JAISML010000138.1 GCA_031276775.1 Eubacteriales Family XIII. Incertae Sedis bacterium
ATTTCAGGACTCCCTGCGCAATACGCGCATCATTTCCTTTTTGTACGCCTCCACGCCGGGCTGGTCGAAAGGATTCACGCCCATGAGCAATCCCGTGACGGCGCAGACCATTTCAAAAAAGCAGACCGACATACCGAAACAATGGGCGCTTGCATCGGTCACGCCCACGGTGACGATGGGGACGCCGACGGAGCGATGCGCCTCAATCATGCCGGCGCGCACCGCCGCATTGAGGGACGACATGCGCTTCCCCGCGTAAAATCCCCCGTCCGCCCCGACGACGATGTCCCCGGGCGGGTTCGCGATGTCGATCAATGTCTCGCAGAACACCTGATTGCCTTCCTGGAAGAACTGTCCCAAGGAATGCAGATCGCGGCTCAGCCCCACGCCGACCGGCAGCATTCCCTTGCCGTCTTTTCCTTCACTCTCCCCGTAAAGCTGAAGAATCCAATCCGTGAAAGCCGCCGCAAAAGGCTCGAAAGCGCCGATGACCTCGACGGTTTTCCCTTCCTCCTGAATGCTGCGCCTGACACAGGCCAACCGTTTCGCCGCGCGCATCAAAGCCGGGGCAGACGACGCTTTCGCGCCTTCGATCACCTGCCCGATGTCTATGCCCGCCACGGCCATGGGCAGCAAGCCCACCGGCGTCAGTACGGAATACCGTCCCCCCACATCCGCGGGAATGACGAGGCTCTTGTATCCCTTTTCGCGCACTTCCGCGCGGAGGACGCCGTTTTCCGCGTCGGTGACGGCATAGATCCGCCTGCCCGCTTCGGCTTCTCCGTATTTCTCCGTAAGCAATCTTTTCAGGGCAAGAAAGGCAATGCTCGGTTCCGCGGTGCCGCCGGACTTGCTGATGTGGCAAATGCATATTTCCTCGTCGCGGATCTCTTCGATCAGCCGCTCGTGATAGGAACCGCTGAGATTGAACCCCGCAAAGACGAGTCGCGGCGCGTCCTTTTCCCGTTTTGATCCGCGACCGCCGTCAATGAAGTCCGCAGCGGCTTTGGCGCCCAAATAGGAGCCGCCGATCCCGATCACCGCAAAGACCGTGCACTTTCTTCTGATGACTTCGGCCAGCGCCTTGATCTCAGCAAGCTCCCCGTCCGTCAGGCGGGAAGCGTATTCCACCCAACCGGTGTACGGAAGATCGCGCGCGCGCAATGTCCCGCAGTGGCGATCCGCTTCGGCGGCGTAGCCGTCCGCCCTGCGCAGTATCTCCTCGCCCATCGCATAGTTTACCGTTATCGTTCCGCCCATTTTTGCACGCTCCTTCCTTTCCGGACACCTCCCTCAATGACGATCCGGACGCTTCTCCTATTCGTTTTCGATCCGAACGCCCCGTATCACGGAACGCCGTTCCGCCTCCCGGTATTCGGGCAGCATCCTGTGCAACCATGCCTTTGCTTCCCCCACTTTGAAAGCGGCCACCTGTCCGGTGATCATTTTTTCGAAAAATCCCCCTTCCCCGCGCAGGGCGGCGAGAAGTTCCGCCGATGGTTCCGTCGCAGTTCCGAGGAATATTTTGTCATGCGCCGTCTTCCGGAGGTATTCGCTGTCGTAACTGAGTTCCTCATGAAGTTTTTCACCGGGCCGGAGTTCTGTGATGACGATGTCTATGTCCTCGTAAGGCACGTAACCGGAGAGTTTGACGATGTTCTCCGCCAGATCCAGAATTTTGACCGGCTCTCCCATGTCGAGCATGAAGATCTCCCCGCCTTCCGTCATGGCGCCCGCCTGAATGACCAATTGCACCGCCTCCGGTATGGTCATGAAATACCGCGTAATATCCTTGTCGGTGACCGTGACCGGACCGCCGCGCTCAATCTGTTTCCGAAAGATGGGGATTACGCTGCCGTTGCTGCCGAGCACATTTCCAAACCGCACTGCGGCAAAGGCGGTGCGCGAATGTTTGCTTTTCTCCCGGACGATCATCTCCGCGATGCGCTTCGTCGCGCCCATGACGTTGCCGGGGTGCACGGCCTTGTCGGTGGAGATCATGACAAAGCGTTCCACCGCGCAGGCGTCGGCCAGATCCGCCACGATCTTCGTTCCGAGAACATTGTTGACGATCGCCTCGCCCGGGTTGTATTCCATGAGCGGCACATGCTTGTGCGCCGCCGCGTGAAAGACCGCGTGGGGTCTGTACTGCTCAAAGACGCGTTTCATGCAGACCGGATCGCAAACGGATCCGATGACCTGTTCAAATTCCAGATTCGGATAGATCATGCCAAGCTCATCGCCCAATTCAAAGACGCCGTTCTCGTAATTGTCCAACGCCACAATCCTTCTCGGCTTGTACTTCGCAATCTGCCTGCACAGTTCGGAACCGACGGAACCGCCGCCGCCCGTCACCATGATGATGCGTCCCTCTATATAGCCGCTGATGCCCTTGATGTCCAATTTGACGGGTTCGCGTCCCAAAAGATCCTCGATGTCCACATTTCGCAGCGCACTGACACTGACCTTTTCATCGATCAGTACTCGCAGGGAAGGGAGTATGCGCACCTTGCACTTCGTCTTGTTGCAG
>JAISML010000045.1 GCA_031276775.1 Eubacteriales Family XIII. Incertae Sedis bacterium
AGGAATGCATGAAAGAACGGAAAAACGGCGGCAACGACATAGAACGCGTCAAATTGCTGATCACCATCATCGAGCGGGGACTCGGCAATTCGCTGATCAAGGCGTTGCGCACCTTGGGCGTCACGTTTAACATGGCGTCGGTGGGTTACGGCGCCGTCGGTCTTGACCTCGCCGATTTTCTCGGCTTTACCGAAAAGGAATGCGATATCGTGTACAGCGTCGTCACCGACTCGAAACTGCCCAAAACGCTCTCCATGATAGAATACAAGTTCTCTTTGCGCGAAGCGGGACGCGGTATCGCGTTTTGCGTTCCCATATCGGGTGTGGGCGGTCCGGTGTCGCTTCGGTACATTTCGGGCGTCGAACCCGAAAAGGAGGAAATTTCATGATAGACTACACCAATACGAGTTACAGTTTGATCGTCACCATCGTGAACAGAGGCTATGCAAATTCCGTGATCGACGCGGCCCGCGAAGCCGGGGCGCGGGGAGGGACGGTACTCTATGCGCGCGGCACGGGCATACACGAAACCGATAAGTTCATGAACATTGCCATTCAGCCGGAAAAAGAGATGGTGCTGACGCTCGTCCGAAGGAGCGCGGTCAAGGAAATCACACGCGCCATCTTGGTCGCCGCGGGCTTGCGCACGAAAGGGCGGGGAATCAGTTTTACGCTTCCGGTGACCGAGGCGGTCGGCATGGTCACGGATTTTGAGCCGGATGACGCGGAGACGTTGGACGAAAGGGATCAATCCTAAAGGAAGCGCCCGGGGCAATCCTTCCGGGGCAAGGTCAAAGAAACGCTGAAAGGACTTCGCCGATGGGTTCGCGGATCACGAGATCGGCTCTGCCGTCGACGCCTGTTTTGGTTTTGTTGATGAGTACCATATGCTTCCCTCTGAAGTAGCGCAGATATTCAGCGGCAGGGTAGACGACGAGGGATGTGCCTCCGACGATGAGGACGTCGGCGTCGGAGATGGCTTTTACGGCATGCAGAACGACGTCTTGGTCAAGCGGTTCCTCATACAGCACCACATCCGGCCGCACCGTGCCGCCGCATCGGTCGCAGTAGGGGATGTTTCCCGTGTGCCCGTTTTTGTCTTTGCAGTGCGCCTCATCCAAAATGTAGGCGAGATCGAAAGTCGCGCCGCAGTCCATACAGTAATTCCTGTTTACGGAGCCGTGCAATTCATATACCCGATCGGAACCGGCTTTCCGGTGCAGATCGTCGATGTTTTGCGTGACGACGGCGGTAAGCTTCCCTTCCGCTTCCAATTTGGCCAAGGCGCGGTGCGCCGCGTTCGGCTTCGCGTCCGGAAAGATGAGATTGTGCTTGTAATAATCGAAGAACAATTCCGGCTCCGCCAAAAATGTGGAGTGGGATATGAGACTTTCCGGCGGACGGCCGTACTTCGACTGCGCGTTGTACAGCCCCGCTTCGGAACGGAAATCGGGGATGCCGCTCTCGGTGGAAACGCCGGCGCCGCCGAAAAATACGATATTGCCTGACCCTTCCACGATCTCTCTCAGCGTTTTCATTGCGTTCCTCACTTGATCCGCACGGTGTATTTTTCGATCAATTTCACGGGATTGTAGGAGAGCTTGGCCTTGCGCAGACCGGGAATCCCCATATCCTCTTCGCGGTTGATGCGCTTGACGTGGGCTGCCATATGTTTGCAGAACTCGTTGTTGATGGCCTGATACAGACCGCGGTATTCGATGTTGGCTTTCTCCACATGGACGGTGACGGTCTTGGTTCCCAATTGCCCGCCGATGCTGAGCGCCTGCATCTTTCCGTCTATGAGAATGACGCCGGTGAGGTAGCCCACGGCATCGAGATTCACAAAGACGTCTTTCATCGCTTCCTCTTCCATCTCCAAAAGTTCCCGCTCGTGCGGATCCGAGAGGTTTTTCCGTTCATTGAATTCCCGGATGAAACGCATGGCTTCGGGAGCCATGTCCGTCGTCATCTCCGTATATTCGTAGGTGTAATTTTTCAGAAAATAATTCAGGTGATTGCGTTTGGCATGGAAATCCCGACCGCGCAGCGAGATGAGATCCTCGGTATTGTAAACATAGTCGAAATTGGGACGGTCAGCCTCAAACGTAAGCTCCCCGGGCATGGCTTTCGACAGAATCTCGTTCATATGGAAAGGTACCAGCATCATGATGAAAGGCTCGCCTTTGGATTCAAAGTAGGCTTTGGCCGCAAGGATCGTTTTTCGGAGTTCTGCCGGATCATAGGTTCCGGTCTTGGTGAGGGGCGGGAACATGAAACTCGCGCCCATCTCCGGCTCAAGATTGTCGGCCGCCGCGATGCACAGATAATCACCGAAGATCTGCCAGCTGAAGCGGTTGATGTTGCGCCACATGAACAGCGACGAAAAGGAGAGCCCGGACGTCTTGTAGTCGAAGCCTTGCAGATATTTTTCCAAAAGCGGACGGTTCTCCAAAGTGACACGGTTTTCAAACAGATATGAAGCCATCATTCCCCCTGCCGTTTTCATTTGACCAATCGGGATATTTCTTTGAACCGCGGATGCCGGGCATTTCCCGCAAGTTCAAAGAGCAGACTCTCGACGGTGGCGGGAACGGCGCCCGCTCCCGCGGCGCGTTGCAGCGCGCACGCGCAGTCTTTCCCGTGTCTGGAGGAAACGGCGTCGCTTGCGAGAAATACGTCATGTCCCCCGTCCAGCAGATCCAGCAGGGATTGCAGGACGCATACATGCGCCTCGATCCCACAGAGGATCGCGGCGCGCTTTCCGAGGGCGCCCCATTGTTTTTGAAATGCAGGTTCTCCCATGACGCTGAAGCTCGTTTTGTCGATAAAAGGCAAGCCGGCGGCGTCCGCGTCTTCCGGCGTTTCGGCCGCGGCGGCGCGCACGATGTCCGGTATCGTTCCGCCAAGACCTTTTGTGTATTGTTGCGTAAAAAGTATGGGCACATCCAAAATGCGGCAGCCTTTGATTAGCGTTCCGCAGGCTTTGACGACCGCTTCCGCGTTTTCGATGGAAGGGAGAAGTCTTTCCTGCATGTCCACAACGATCAGCGCGGCATCCCGCGCGTTAAGTTTTACGACCCCGGTTTCCTGTCCCATGCTCGCTTCCTTTCCGTATTTCAATCCGCAAAGCCGCTGTTTTTCAGTTTGTTTATCAGGTTGTAACTCGTAAGATCGAAGTGCAGGGGTGTGACGGTGGCGTATCCGGCCTGCGCGGCGACCACGTCGTTGG
>JAISML010000190.1 GCA_031276775.1 Eubacteriales Family XIII. Incertae Sedis bacterium
CGAAGATGAAGATGTTTTCGTCGCCCACCGCGTCGTACATCTCGACATTCGCCCCGTCCATCGTGCCGATGGTCACCGCGCCGTTGAGCATGAACTGCAGGTTGCCCGTTCCGGAAGCCTCGAGGCCGGCGGTGGAGAGCTGTTCGCTGATGTCCGTGGCAGGCACGAGAAACTCCGCCTCGGACACGCCGTAATTCTCGATGAATACCACTTTCAGGATGTCTTTCGTGTCGGGATCGTTGTTGATCATCTCGCCCGCGGCCAGAATGAAACGGATGATCTCTTTCGCCCGGTAATAGCCGGGGGACGCCTTGGCCGCGAACAAAAATGTGGCCGGCGCCACCTCCGCGGCGGGATTGGCCTTGATCACATAATAGAGGTGCAGCACATGCAGGATCTTCAGCAGTTGCCGCTTGTATTCGTGCAGCCGCTTGGCCTGTACGTCGAAAGCCGTGTCGGGATTGATCTCCACGCCCTGCTTGCGGTACAGATGATCCCGCAGACGAAGCTTGTTTTCCGCTTTGACCGCCGCGAAATCCGCCAGAAACGTTTCGTTCCCGACGAGCTCGCGCAGTTTGTCCGCTTCGCGGTAATCCTTCAGGAATCCGTCGCCGATGTATTCCGCGATCAGGCGCGTCAAAGGCGCGTTCGCCTTGGCGAGCCACCGCCGGTGCGTGATGCCGTTCGTGATGCCGAGGAACTTGTCGGGGAACAGAATATAGAAATCGCGGAAAGTGCGTGTCCGGATGATCTCACCGTGCAGACGGGAAACGCCGTTCACCCTGTTGCAGACGGCAATGCAGAGATTCGCCATGCGTATCTCCCCGTTGCTGATGATGGCCAATTCGTTCAGCTTGTTCCAATCCCCGGGCCATTTGCTCCATATCTTGTCGCGGAACAGACCGTCGATGACCGAGATGATCTTGTGGACGCGCGGGAGCAGGGTCAGGAACATCTGCTCGTTCCAGCGTTCGAGCGCTTCGCTCATGATGGTGTGATTCGTATAGTTGAACATCCGCGACACGATGCCAAACGCCTCGTCCCATTGCATGTTCTCGTCATCCATGAGGATGCGGATCAGTTCCGGTATGGCGACGGTGGGATGCGTGTCGTTGATCTGGACGGTGTAATAATCCGGCAGCGTGTGCAGATCCCCGTAGTGCTTCTTGTGCCTGTTGACGATGAACTGCATGGACGCGGAGGTGAAAAAATAGAACTGCTTGAGCCTGAGCTGCTTGCCCTGCTCGTGGTTGTCCTCCGGGTAAAGCACCTGCGAAACCGCCGTCGCAAGCGCGCTCTCCTCCACCGCCTTGGCGTAATCCCCCTTGTTGAAGTACTGCATGTTCAGGTCGGACTTGCCCCGCGCGCTCCACAGTCTGAGCGTGGCGGGCATCCTGCTGTCGTATCCGATCACGGGATAATCATACGGGTAGGCCATGACCGAATTGTAACCCGAATGATCGATCTTCAGACCGTTTTCCGTCCAAATTTCTTCTATGTGGCCGCCGTACTTGACCTCGACCTTGTCATCCGGACGCGGAACCTCCCATACACTGCCGTTCTCGAGCCAGTTGTCGTCGTCTTCGGACTGCTCGCCGCCGACGAGTTTCTGCTTGAACAGCCCGTGTTCGTACCGGATGCTGCATCCCGTGACCGGGAGATTCAAGGTGGACAGGGAATCGAGGAAACAGGCCGCGAGCCGCCCCAAACCTCCGTTGCCCAGTCCGGCGTCGCTCTCCTGCTCCTCCACGTCTTCCAAACGGAAGCCCAATTCCGCCAGGGCGTCCCGGTAGGCGTCCAGGAGGTGCAGATTGATCATGTTGTTGGCCAGCGCGCGTCCCATGAGGAACTCCGCGGACAGATAATAGAGCCGCTTGATCCCCTGCTCCGCCACATGCTTGTTGGCGTCCGCCCATCTGTCCAAAATGGATTCGCGCACGCTGAGCCCCACGGCCCGGTAAATTTCCTCTTTTGACGCTTCCCCGAGCGTAACGCCGAACGTCCGCTTGAGTTTCTGCACGATCTCTTCCTTGATCTTCTCTTTGTCGATCCGCTTCCGCTCTTGGTCCGGTTCGCCCTGTCTGTATTCTATTTCCGCCATACGGCCTCCTTCGCGCGCACATGTCCGCAGACACAACAGCGGAATCCCTCAGATCGGTCCCCGCGCAAGCGGAGTCCCGTCGCCCGTCATTCCGTCATACAATGGATTCGTACAGCGTTTTGTACTGTTGCGCCGATTGAAAAAAATCATTATTCTTTAGCATAGCATTTTTTTTCAATTGCCGCAACATCGGCTTGTCCCTGTAGACGGAAAGCGCCAGCCGGATGACGTGCAACATGTCGTGGGCGTTGAACGCGCCGAAGGAAAAACCGTCCCCTGTCTTCGTGTACCGGTTGTAAGGCGCGACCGTATCCGCAAGCCCGCCGGTCTCCCGCACGATGGGCAGGGTTCCGTACCTCTGCGCGATCATCTGGGACAGACCGCAGGGTTCGAACTGCGAAGGCATGAGCAAAAAATCGCTTCCCGCATAGATTCGGTGCGCCACCTCCTCATCGTAGCCGATGAAAATGCCGGTCTTTTTCGGATATCCGGCCGCGATGTAACGGAAGAAATCCACATACTTTTGATCGCCGTCTCCGAGCAACACAAACGCGACCTCCTCACGCAGCAGTTCCTCCAAAACGTATTGAACCAAATCCAAGCCTTTTTGGGCCGTAAGCCTGTTCACCATGCAGATGACCGGATCGTACAGGCGAATGTCCAAACCGAACGTTTCCCGGAGCGCTTTTTTGTTCTCCGTCTTGCCGCGCATGGTTGCGGGACCGTACCGCCGCGCGAGGGCGGGATCCGTTTCCGGATTGAACGTCTCCGTGTCGATGCCGTTGACGATGCCCGTCACATCGTTGCGCCGCGCGGACAGAATCCCCTCCATGCCCATGCCGAAATATGCGTGCATGATCTCCTTCGCGTAGGTGGGACTGACGGTGGTGATCTTGTCCGCAAAGACGAGCGCCGCCTTCATCATGTTGGCGCAACCGTGCGCTTCCAAAAACTCGGGCGTGTCATAACGTTTGGGAACGCTCAGAAAGTCCTGTATCATCTCAAAGCCCATCATGCCCTGAAATTTGATGTTGTGAATCGTAAAGACCGATCTGCGGGTCACGGAAAGACCGTCCCTGATCTTCAAAAGCATGGGGATCATGCCCGTATGCCAGTCGTTGCAGTGGATAATGTCCGGTTTGAACGGGATCAGCGGCACGGCGGCCAAGACCGCTTCGCAGAAGAACAGATACTGCTCGTCTTCCGCCTTGCCGCCTTTGTACACCGATCCCCCGAAATATTCCTCGTTGTCTATGAAATAATACCGGACGCCGTTCCACTCCATCGTCTGAACACCGAGGTACTTTTCGCGCCAACCGAGCCGGACGCCGGACGCCGCCACGGTTTCAAGCTCGGATTGATGGAGCTCTTTGATGCGGCTGTGCTTGGGCATCATGACGGCCGCTTCCACGCCCGCGCGCGCCAACGCCCGCGGCAGAGCGCCGACGACGTCGGCCAACCCGCCCGTCTTGACGAACGGCATCGCCTCGGCGGCGACGATGAGAACCCGCAAACGCTTCATACCAAGGATCCTTTGCGTATGACGACGGGGAAATCCGCGTTCCCGATGAGCCTGCTTCGGTTGCGGACGCTGACGTTCTTGTCGATGACCACATATTCCAGCTCGGCGCTGTCGTTCACCTCGGTGCCGGGGAGCAGGATGCTGTTCCTGACGACGCTCCCCTTGCCCACGTAGACGCCCCGGAACAGGATGCTGTTCTCCACATTGCCCTCGATGATGCAACCGTTGGCGACGATGCTGTTCGTCACCCGGGATTCCCCGATGTACTTGGCGGGCACCTCGTCTTTCACCTTGGTGAAGATGCGGTTGCGTCCCCGAAACAGCGCCTTTTGCAATTTCGTGTCGAGAAAATCCATGTTTGCTTTGTAATAGGCGGCGACGGAGTGCATGCGCCCCACGTAGCCCGTATGCGCAAACCCCATGATCCTGATGCGGTTCAGGTTGCCGCGGATCAGATCGTCCACAAAGCGGTATTCCCCTTTGGCGACGCTTTCCTCCACCAAATAGATCAGAATGTCTTTCCGTATGATATAGGTGTCCATGCTGACATTCTCCACCGCGGACAGGTCGGGATTGATCGCCATTTCCGTGACGACCCCTCTGCTGTCCGTCTTGAGCCGCACGTCGTTGTACCGCTCCCCGTCATAATTCTCGTCGGACAGGCGGTTGTACAGGATGGTCAGGTCGGCGCCGTTTTCCACGTGGAAGCGCATCATGTCGTCGAACACGCTGTTGTAGATGATGTAGGAACCCGTGAGGATGCAGTATTCCTGCTTCGCCCGCCGGATATAGTCCATGCTGCCTTTCAGCGCGTCCACCAAACCTTTGTATATGCCCGGATTGTCCCGGTTTGCGTACGGCGTGAGAATGAAAAGTCCGTCGCTCTTTCTGGACAGATCCCAGGCCTTT
>JAISML010000263.1 GCA_031276775.1 Eubacteriales Family XIII. Incertae Sedis bacterium
CTTAATGCGACCCCTTGATTGGGAAAAGTAAGTGCGACGGATCCCCTGCCGGGGGGTCGCACTTACTTTTGCATCTGACATGCGGATTTGGGAAAAGCGGAAATTTTTCAATTGCTTGACAAAGCGCGCAACTTTTTTATATAATCTAACAGTTGCGTTGAATGGCAAGGAGGTATGAGCAATGGCAGTTCCCAAGAGAAAAACCTCGAAGGCGAAAAGAGATTCAAGACGAGCGCCCAATATGAAGATGACCGCTCCGGCATTTTCGGTGTGTCCGCATTGTCACAGTCACAAACTCCCGCACCGGGTGTGCCCCGTATGCAATTATTACGATGGTAAAAAAGTCATTGAAGATTGATGTTTCGTCCGTAAATTCGAGTGACGGGATCGACGGCAAATGACAACCCCTTTCGGTTCGTGAAAGGGGTTGTCTGTTTGTCACGGCCAAGACCGGACGTCTTGGATATTTTCTTGCGTTTGCGCGATTCCGATCATTTCAGACGGCTCTTCCTGCCTGCGGTTCCGCCTATATCACATCATCCATGGAGTACAGCCCCGCTTCGCGGCCCGCGACAAAACGGGCGGCTTTGAGTGCGCCGAGCGCGAACACCCTGCGCGAGTAGACCGTGTGGGTGATTTCGATGGTTTCATCGGGACCGGCAAACAGAATCGTATGTTGCCCGGGCAGATTGCCGCCGCGGACAGCGTGAATCCCCAAGTCGGACAGTTTGCAGCTGTCGTGCGTACCGTGTCTGCCGTACAGATAATCCTTGCGATCCGCGCAGACTTCGTTGATGGCGTCCGCCAACAGCAGGGCGGTGCCGCTGGGCGAATCCGCTTTTTGTGCGTGATGCTTCTCGATGATCTCGACATGGTAATTTGCTTCGAGGGCGGGCATTGCGGTTTTCCCCATTTTGGCCATGATGTTGACGCCGAGGGACATGTTGGGGGAATGGAAAATCGGCGTCGTCCGCGCCGCGTCGCGCATGGCTTCCCACGCCTCATTGCCCAACGCGGTCGTCGCCACGACGACGGGAATCCCGACTGTTTTTGCGTACCGCATCAACTCAGGCACCGTGCTGAAATGTGAAAAGTCGATGATCGCATCCGCATTGCCCACATACTCGTTCATGTTGGCGTACACGGGAATGCGCGTTCCACAGCAGGGGGGATCGTCGTCCCGCGCCGCGAATTTGTCGAAGCCCGCGACGACCGTGACGTCCGCTTCTTCTGTCAGAGTCTCCAATACGACGCGGCCCATTCTGCCGTTTATTCCGTTTATGATGACATCCATCGTTTTCCTCCCGCTTCCCGCGCCGCGCGATCCGCGATCACTGTTTGATCAGCAATTCCGCGATCTGCACCGCGTTGGTGGCCGCACCTTTTCGAATATTGTCGGCGACACACCAGAAATTGACGCCGCTTTCAACACTGAAGTCACGGCGGATCCTGCCGACGAACACTGCGTCTTGCCCGGCAGCTTCCCTCGCCAACGGATAAATGTTGTTGCCGGGATCGTCCCGCACCACGATGCCGGGTGCGTCGGCCAACACCGCTTTGATCTCTTCGGCATCCCCGAACGGTCGTTCAAATTCCACATTGATGGCTTCGCTGTGCGATTCGAAAATCGGAACCCTGACCGTCGTTACCGTGACGGCAAGTTTTTCATCCCCCAATATCTTTCGTGTCTCATCGATCATCTTCATCTCTTCTTTCGTGTAACCGTTGTCCGTAAAGACGTCGATGTGGGGCAGACAGTTCCCGGCGATGGGATGGGGGTAAGCCTGCATGATATCGTTGCCTTTCAAACCCTCTTCCAGATCGCGTATGCCTTTCAGTCCCGAACCCGAAACAGCCTGATAGGTCGAATAGACGATGCGCTTGATGCCGTATTTGTCATAAAGCGGTTTCAGCGCCACCACCGCCTGAATCGTCGAACAATTTGGGTTCGCGATGATGCCCCGGTTCTTCCGCGCGTCATCGGGGTTGACTTCCGGGACGATCAGCGGGACGGTGGGATCCATGCGCCATTGGCTGCTGTTGTCCACGACCGTCGCACCGTGCCCGGCCGCGATCGGCGCGAATATTCCGGATGTTTCGCCGCCCGCGCTGAACAGGGCGATGTCGATGGGTTTGTCAAATGAGCGTTCGGTCAGTTCTTCGACGATATAAGTCCTGCCGTCAAACGTCAGCGTCCTGCCCGCCGATTTGGCGGTGGCCAGCATGTGAATCTCCCCGTAGGGGAACTTCCGTTCCTCCAGGACTTTCAAAAATGTGCCGCCCACAAGACCTGTGGCGCCCACGATCGCCAAATTCGGTTTTTTGCCGTACCCGCTCATCATTACCTCCCGTTCCGCATACATACCTTGTCTGCTGCAATCACCTGTGTGAATCCATCATTCTTTCTTTGCGCAAATCCTCCCGTTTTCCGACGAAACCCCGCCGCGCCGATCCTTGATACAGACACACCGGCAGGACCAACGCGGAATCGGCGGTGTGCCGGCGGAATCCCGACGCGGATCTCTCAGTCGAAAACGGACGTATCCGATCGCGGTCGGTGGTCCGACCCACAGCGATCTTCAGGATTTGCGAAAGATTAAAACATATTATACACCATTTTGAACCGACGCGGGCGATTGACGCAAAAAGTTGCCGGACGGAGCGCACCCGCACAGTCCGGCAACCCTTGCGCAACAAGCGCGATTTCCGCATTGCCCATCCTGTCGTCTGCGGAATCCGCTCCAAAACCTTGATTTTCCGCCTATTGCAGGGCGAGGGGCGCAAGTTTGTCCGCCCCCGGATATATGGTGGTCAGTTGCAAAAGTAAGTGCGACCCCCAGAGGCGATTTTCGAAATCGGACGTCCGGATTGAAAAACCAATGCCAAAAAGTATTTGAAAATGACCGA
>JAISML010000043.1 GCA_031276775.1 Eubacteriales Family XIII. Incertae Sedis bacterium
CCCCCCGCGCGACACAATCCTCCCCGTACCCGATGACATCGACGTCGACAAATTGAAAATGTCTGTCATGTTCATACCAAAGATTGCAGGCGATCGGATTTGCGGCCCCGGCGCCGCGAACCGCGCAGTCAAAGTTCACGCCGAGCATACGATAGAGCCGCTCCGCCGCGGGAAGCAGGGCGTCGGGAACGAATATCGTTCCGATGTCGCGCACATTGAAATTCCGGACGATGGGAATGAGCGTGGATTTCCCGATGAAAACGCCGAACATGAGGCCGGTGGGCAGATATCCGTTGCGTTCCGTCAATATCTGCGAAACCGTGTGGTGCGTCACGTTCGCGCCTTTGACCGAAGGCAGTTGGCTGATCGCGTCGAGCGTATACCGCAGCAACCCGCTGCCGATGTCGTGACCCGCAAATCCTTTGCGCACGATGAAAGTGCTAAGCTCGCGATCTTCTCCCCGGAAGCCCCAGTCCGAAAGCACAAGTCCGCCGACGATCCCGCTTTCCGACTCGGCGACGAAGATGCGGTCAAGACGACTGCGCACATAATCGGGATCGTAAAAGCGTTCGTAATAGTCCGCGTCGCCGTAGACACTCTTCAGGCAATCCATGAACCCCTGCAAATCTTCCTCTTCCGCCCTTTTGTATCGTATTTCACGCATCCGTCAATGCCTCCCGATTGCGATCAGCAAATTGTTCACGCCAAACGTTTCCCTGTAATCGATCGCGCGCGCGTTTTCCGCGATGTATTTCAAGCCGATGATCTCCACGCCGCGCTCAATGTCGTTCGCGATGTTTTCTTTGTAATAAGCGACGGGATCGAACATGCGTCCCCTGTTGCGAATGCGTATCGCGATCTCATCCTCGCCGAGCGTCAGCCGGCAGGTGAGGTCGAGGACTTCCGTCCGATCATTGTTGTTGAGGATCAGCGTGATGAATTCCTCCACGGACAGCGCAATGAGGATCGTCTGTTTTTTCGTCAAGCCGCTGCTCTCGCAAAATGCGCTGATGCGCGCGGAGGCTTCCGAGGCTTCCGCCGGATCGTTCCGCACCGAAAAAGTCAAATCCCGACCCGCGCGCACGGCCGACGGATCCAGGAGAAACGGATAGATCAACCGGGCATTGCGCCGTCGCATGCCGACCAAGATCATCGCAAGCGCCGACGCCGACAGTACGCCGGCAATCGGGAAAGCGGCCCACGGCGCGCGTCCGCCGCAAAAGACGGCGAGCAGGGCAGCGGACAGACACAAAAAGATCAGATCCTGCAAAAAAAGAAGATTGGCGAGCCGCAACCGCGCGGAAGCGTTGAACCAAGCCGCAAAGAGCGTCGTGTTCAGCAACAGCATCACATAGATCGTATAGAATACAACGGCGTATCGAAACAAATCCGCGTCCGCCGCGTCCGTGAGGCCGAACAGCGCGGACACAAAATCGCGAAAAACGAAGAGGAGGAGGCAGGCGACGGCGAGAACCGCATTCCCGTACAAGGTCGCGTGCTTCAGAAATTTGCCGAGACTCGTCACGTCCCGCTCGGCGTTCAACATGCCGGCGATCGGAATGATCGTCTGCGCGGAACCGGATATCAACGCCGTCATGAATCGGTGGATGATCTGAAAGACGCCGTACACGGCAAGGGCAGTACAAGCGCCTGACATGTGAAAGACGGTGTTCATGACATACGCGCCAACCATCGCATAGAGCCGTTCCAATCCAAACGGACTCCCGTATGAGAATATCTCGCGCATCCCGAGACGTTTCGTGAACCGGAATTGCAACAGGCTGCCGCGCATGAGAACGATTGCGGCAACGAGACTGCACAGGCAACCGAGCGCTTGCGCGAACGCCGCGCCGGAAAGTCCCATCGACGGCATAAACAGGAAAGCGAACGCCACGGACGAAACGGCCATGGTTCCCGTCATGATGGGTCCGATGTTCGGTCGCCCGGCAAAGCGGCAAAAATTGAGCGGAATCCATTGCAGGACGGTCAGTATCACCGTCAACGACACCCATCTGTAATATCCCGAGACATCCGCGCGCATCTCCGACGGGAGGAATGAGAGGATCGGCGCTTCCAGGATCAGGAGCAAGACGCAGACGCCGGCGCCGCCGCAGATTCCGAGAATCCACGACGCGCTGTACACGCGGCTCGCCTCTTCATCCTCACGCCGCGCCACGGATCGGGAAACGAGCACGTTTCCGCCGCCCGACAAGGTCATGCCCAGAAACGCGCCGAGAAAAAACAGCGGCGAACAGACTGCGACGGCGGCGAGTCCGTTTGCGCCGTACATGTTGCCGATGAGAACGGTACAGACAAGCGGTCCTATGACCGAAAGGATCAAAGAAGCCGTGCTTAAAATCGCGTGTTTGCGATAGAGCGTTTCAAAAAAAGCGCTGTTGTCAATCATGGCATCCGGCCGGGACGTCACTCGATCGTAAGGATGCCGGAAAACCCCGTCATATCGAAAATCTCCCGAATTTCCGCGGAAACATTGCGGATGATCAGATCGGAAGCGCCGGCTTTCGCCGATTTTTCCGCCATGAGCAGAACGCGCAAGCCCGCACTGCTGACATACTCAAGCTCATAACAGTCGAGAACCGTTTTCTTGTTCATCTTAACCGCTTCAAGCAACGTCGGTTGCAATTCCGGCGCGGTAAGTGTGTCCAATCGACCCTTGATTGCGATGATCCGTTCATTGGCGTTCGTTTTTACATTGATTTCCATTCTTTCCTCCGTTTTGCATTGTTTGTCCTCAGCCGCTCCGGGCGGCACGGTATCAGCACGCGTCAAATTATGTCGACGCGATCTTTTCATTCGCGTTTGCGGCGACGACCGACATCATGTCAAATGCGTCTTTGAAGGCGTCCACCACGCGCGGATCGAAATGCGAA
>JAISML010000046.1 GCA_031276775.1 Eubacteriales Family XIII. Incertae Sedis bacterium
CACGGATGGCAATCCCGCGGCGGACGCGCTTGTGACGGCGGACGCCGCAGAGCTCGCCGCCATTCAAAGCGCGGCGCAGCCGGGGGCTTATCCCCTGACCTTCGCCTACGACGATCCGATCGGCGGCGCAGTGCAGGTGACGATCCGCGTGATGCTGTATGACAACGGTCCCGAACCCTTTGTGCCGGGGGAACCCGCCTTGTGGGCGAACGACTTCGGCTACGGTCTTGACGAGGGGAAACTCACGGCGCACATCGCCAAAATCCTCTCACGCGTCACCGGCGCGGATGCCCGGAACAATGCGATCTCCGTGGCGGGGATCACTGTGGACACGGGGCAACTGAGCGCGATCAACGATGCGATCAAAGCGGGCGCCGTCGGCGCAGGCTTCCCGCTGACCTTTACGCATGATTTCGGCGCGGACACGGCATCGGTCACCGTCGCCGTCACCCTCTACGGCAGGGGAGGCCCCAAACCGCCGCAGGCGGACAAAGAGCGGATCGTCGCAAACGACTTCTTCTATGGCTGCGACGAAGCGAACCTCACGGCGAACATCGCCAAAGCGCTCTCGGGCGTCAAAGCTTTTGACGTCGACGGGAGGAAACTCGCACCCGCAAAACTCTCGGCGGACGCCGCCGAACTTGCCGCTCTGACCGCCGCACAGGCGGAGAAGAAACTCGGCGCCTATCCGCTGACCTTCTCCGCGCCGAAAGGCGCGACGCTCACCGTGACGGTCACCCTGACCGACCGCGGCGCGGGCGGGGTCGATCCTTCTCCGGACAACCCGCGGCTTTTGAGCGGTCACATCACGGGCAACGATTTCGGTTACGGCTGCAACCAAAGCGGTCTGACGGCGGCGCTCGCGCGTACGCTCGGCGCGGTGCGCGGCGTAAGCAAAGACGGAAAACCGATCGCGGGTACGCTCATCCTGCCCGACGCGGCGCAGCTTGCGAAGATCGTCGCAGCGCAGAAAGCGGGCAAAATCGGAGCCTATCCCCTGACTTTCAAGGGACCGGACGACACGGCGATCACGCTCGCCGTCACCCTCTACGAGGGCAGCAGCCCGGGACCCGATCCGGTAAAGCCGGAGGAAGGCAAGAGCATCGTCATGGGCAACAACTTCGCCTACAATACGGCGGATCCCGCGATCACGGCGGATGTGGTGAAAGAACGCTCGAAAGCATCGGCGGCGGACAGGTACGGCTTCCCCGTCGGACGTGCGAAGATAACCGTAAACGCATCCGATCTCATGGCGCTTGTCCTCGCGCAACGGGCGGGGAATCCGGGGCGGTACGCCGTCGGTCTGTGTCTGTCGGATGGCACGGAGTTTAAAATCACGGTCACGCTCGTGAAAGATACGCCGCCGGCCGTTCCCGCGCCCGCAACGAAGCCGCCCGCATTTGAAACCGCGTCCACAGGCGCCGGCGCCTCCGAACGCGTTGTGACGCGTGTCGTTGCCGTGACGAGCAGGATCGCGGAAGAATTCAATGAAAGTGTACAGGCGGCCGAGGAACGTCTCGCGGAGACATTCAACGACATCGTGGAAAGTGCGACGCCGCTTACGGCCAAAACCGACGGCGGCGCGTGGGCGCTCGTCAATCTCCTGTTTGCCGTGGCAGGCGTCTGTCTGCTCTTCGGCGTCTTCCTCTTTGCGCCCGGCAAGGCGCGCGGGGACGGAAACCGGAGGACGGGAAAGCGCGAAATGCTTTGGATGGGACTCTCGTTCCTTGCGGCTTTCGCCGGGGTTGCGGTCTTTCTGCTTACGCAGGATCTCTCCGCGCCCATGTCGGTGACGGACGGCAACACCCTCCTCCAGGCTTGCATCTTTGTCCTGTGCCTGGCCGGAGTCGTCGGAAATCTTTTCGGACGTTTGGGCAAAGCCGGAGCGGAAGGGAACAAACAGTAGAAAACCGCGCGGAAGACGCCGGCCGGCAAACGGTACGGCGCGCGGAACGGTACGGCGGGAAGCGGATCGCAAATTGCGATCCGCTTCCCGAACGGGAGGATGTACGGAGCGGAAGCATCACAGACGGAAAGGGTGAAAACATTGGCAGGAACGGACGGAAACGAACGAAACGGAGAAAGGCGCGCGGAAACGGAAAGCGGGACGCGCGCCGGGACAAACGGGAAAATGAACGGAACGCGGATCATGACGGCGATCGTCGCGGGCGCGCTCTTGGTGATGCTGGCGGTCTCTTTCGGTTTTGCCGCCCGCAGCGGGCAGAGCGGCGGGGATACGCCCGGGGAAGCGCTGGCGCGCACACTCGATGCGCTGAAGCGGCAGTCGCCCTCAAAGTTGTATGTTCCCGCAGGAATCGGCGCGGCATACGCGGACGGGGCGATGAATGAGATCGCGCAACAGATATTGGAATTTGAGTACGAGATTGGCGGGGTCGCCGTGCGGGGAGACCGCGCGGAAGTGAATGTCACCGTGCGTACCTATCCTTTGGGGGAAATATTTGAAAAGAGCATGGAAGACTTCCTCATCTGGCTCGCGGATGAAATCGCCGCGGAGGAGAATGCGGAAGCGGACGGGGAAGAACCTGCCGTCCCCGCAGGGGAGTCGGAAACCGCATTCTACAACAGCCTGTTTGAGGGACGCTTTCGTGAGACCCTGTCAAAGGCGGAGAAAAACTTTGAGCGCACCGTGACGGTCACGCTCCTTCGGACAGATGGGGGCGTTTGGGTCATGGATCCCCTGTCCCCGGGAAGCGGGATCCTGGACGCCGTGTACGGCGGCATGCCGAATGCGGCTTCCCGGTTCGGAGAGAAAGCGGAGGATCGGTTGTTCATCCGGGCGCATGCCGAAACCATTGCGGGGGAAACCGTGCGCGGGGAAGGAAGCGCGTCCTGAGGCGGTCGCGAAAACGCCGCATCGCATACGTCGGAACGGACGGGGAGAATCGGGGAGCATGGTGGATTACAAGAGAATCGCCGAATTGGCGGCGAAGGCCAAAGAAGGGGACGCGGAGGCGCTTTCGGCGCTGTGCGAAGAGAAATCGAGAACGATCCTCTATCACACGCTGAAAAATCTCGGCAACCGTCAGGATGCCCAGGACGCCGCGCAGGAAGCGCTCATCAGGATATGCAGGAACATAGGCTCGCTGAAAGATCCGAACTATTTCAACGGATGGGCGTACAAGATCGTCCTCCACACATGCCGGGAGTTTCAACGAAGCCGCAGACGTTCCGAGGAGAAGACGGAGACGGGCGCGTACGCGCTCGACGTCGCCGACGCGGACAGGGATGTGATCCCGCACGCCTACGCGGAGGACGCGGATAAGCGGGAACGGTTGCTCCGCATCGTTTCGGCGTTGCCGAAGAAACGCAGGACTGCCATTCTGATGTACTATTACGATGGGATGAACTATGCGGAGATCGCCGAGGCGATGGGTGTGTCGACCAGCACGGTATCGACAAACCTTTTGCGGGGAAAGGAGATGATTCGCAAAGCGTATGAGGCGGCGGAAAAGGCGAAGGGGGAAACGCAAAGGACGCGGGGTAAAGCGATGAAGTACAGAAATGTGGCGAACACGGGCGCGGCGGGCGCCGAGATCTTTGCCGCCTTGCCGGCCTTGCTGTGCGAGGAGGCGGCACGGCTTGTGACGGATGCGGACGTGAGCTTTCTCATGGAAGCGGTGAAACCCGCGCTTGCGGGGTTGCGAATCTCCGCGGGGGCGGCGGTTCAATCGGGCGCCGTGCAGTCTGCGGCGGGCGCCTTTGCCAAGACGGTCATGTTCACCCTTGTCGGCACGGCTCTCGTCTCGGCGGGCGCGGCGGTGACGATCGGGGCGCAAAGGGAACGATCCGTTCCCCCGCCCGATCGGATTGCGTATGTCGAAACGGCGCAGGAAGATACGGGGGACGAAGAAACGCGTCCCGAATCGCAGGGCGATCCTGCGGTCACGGAGATCGTCACGGAAAGCACGGAAAGGTACCGCGTGGTTTCCGGCTCCGACGTTCCGCAACCCGCCCCGATCCGGGAGAATCCCAATCCATATTTTCCCGAACCGGCCGATCCGCCCGCAACGGATCCCGCGCCCGCATTGTACATTTCTTTCTCCGGCGGGGACTGCGTCTGCGGTCACGTCAATCCGACGGGCGCCACCGTGGGCGGCGACTGCGTCGCGGGCGCGATCCGCTGGTTTGTTACGGGGGAAGACGACGAAACCGTTCTGTTCGGCGGCGAAGGACCGAATATCTCCCTGTCCGCGCCCGATCTCGACGAGGGTTCCTATCTCCTGCGCGTCGAAGTTGCGGATGCCGACGGCAAGCTTTGGAACACCGCGCGCGGCTTCCTCATTTTGCGCGATCCGCTGTAACGCCGACGGTTTGCCCCAAGTCGGCGCCGCGCGGCCGCGGCGAAGTCCGCCAACCCCTGCGTTTCACCAACGCGTCCGCGAAGAACCGCGAAGGATGATTTCGGCGGTCGCATTTCGGGAAAAGAGGTGCTATAATAAATGTGAATTGAGGGCAGGATTCGCATGAAATTGAAAGAACTTTTTGACGGCGTCGAACACGACCGAATTCAGGGTGATCCGGACACGGACGTCACGGGTGTCTGCGTCGACGGCAGACTTGCGGAAAAGGGCGATCTGTTCGTCGCGCTCACGGGCGCCCGGGCGGACGGTCATGACCATATCGATCAGGCTGCGGCGCGCGGCGCCGCGGCCGCGCTGATTCGGAACGCCGACCCGTCGGTCGTTTCCCGCGCCGCCGCCTTGGATATCGCCGTCCTGCGCGTTCCCGATACGCGGGAGATACTTTCCGAACTCGTAAACCGCTTTTACGGTTATCCCGGGCGGGCGTTCCGTCTGATCGGCATTACGGGCACAAACGGCAAGACCTCGACGGCTGTCACGCTCGATCACATCCTGCGCTCCGTCGGTCACAGGACCGGACTGCTCGGCACGATCGAAAACCGGTGTTGCGGTGAGACGTTGCCGGTGCGCCGCACCACGCCCACCACCCCGGACTGCGTCGAACTGGGCGCCCTCATGTCCCGGATGGCGAAAGCGGGAATAGACGATCTGATCATGGAGGTTTCTTCCATGGGTCTGAAAACCGGACGGGTCAACGCGTTGACGTTCGACGTCGGCGTCTTTACGAATATTTCCCCCGAGCATCTGGACGACCATGGGACGATGGAGGATTACCGGGCGTCAAAACTGAAGCTGTTCTCGCTGTCGGATCGCGCGGTGATCAACATGGACGATCCGTTTTCGCGCGCCGTCGCGGGACGCGCGCGGGGGGAAACGCTCGGATTCGGCATTGAAAGCGGGAGCGCGGGAGCGCCGTTCCGGGAAACGCTGTGCGCGAAAGACCTCATCTATTCCCCGGACGGCGTCACGTTCGGTATGGCCTACCGCAGCGTATCCGCATCCGGAAAAGCGGCGTCGGATCTTTCGGCGGCCGTAACGCTCGGTACGCCGAGCCGATTTGCGGTATACAACGCGCTTGCCGCGGTGGGCGCGGCGCTGAGCCTCGGCGTCGGATTTTCGTCCGCGGCCGCGTCCTTGGCGGATCGGATCGATATCCCGGGGCGTTTTGAGGTGATTCGCTCCGCCGGGGGCCTGTCCGCCGTCGTGGATTACGCCCACACGACCGAAGCGCTGGAAAATCTGCTGACGGCGGTGCGCGCCAATCCGCGTTGCGATCGCATCGTTTCCGTGTTCGGATGCGGCGGGGACCGGGATCCGGGCAAGCGCGCGCCGATGGGAGAGGTGTCCGGCAGACTTGCGGATTACACCATCGTCACCTCCGACAATCCGCGCACGGAGGATCCCCTCGCGATCATCGACGGCGTCGTGGACGGTCTGCGGGCCGGGGGCGGCGCTTACACGGTGGAACCCGACAGGGCGAAAGCCATTGAAAAGGCGGTGTCCGAAGCCCGTCCGGGCACGGTGATCGTCGTCGCGGGCAAGGGACATGAGGATTATCAGATCGTGGGATGCGCAAAGATCCCTTTTGACGACCGGGCGGCTGTGCGCGCGGCGTTTGCCCGCTCAGACGCTTCACGCGGCGGCAGGGGTGCGGAACAATGACGGAAGCGAGGAAGAAAATGAAATATTTTGCGCGGCAAACGGCGGTTCTCGTCGCGGTGCTCCTGACGTGCGCGGCGGCGTCCGGCGGCGTGACCGCGTCGAAGGCGGCTGTCCGAATGATCGTGTTGCCCGAATCAACGGATGGATCGGCGGAAATGCCGGAAGACCCGGAAATGCCGGAAGATCCGGAAGCGCCGGAAGACCCGCCCACACCTTTGCCTCAGGTTGAGCTGACCCTTCAGGATGCGCCGGACGCCCTGCGGGTGGGCGATGAAATCACACTTTCCTATACCCTGAAAAACGCGGACGGCAATGCGTCCCTCGAATGGAGAAGCAGCAACGGCGCGGTGGCTTCCGTCGACGCGGGCGGCAGAGTGCGGGCGGTTTCCCCGGGCAATGCCGAGATCACGGCTTCCATCGGGAACGCCCGATCGTCCGCGCTCATCACGGTCGTCGCGATCGCCGCGGAG
This sequence comes from Eubacteriales Family XIII. Incertae Sedis bacterium, assembly GCA_031276775.1. Classification (GTDB taxonomy): domain Bacteria; phylum Bacillota; class Clostridia; order Peptostreptococcales; family Anaerovoracaceae; genus JAISGB01. The sequence continues at coordinate 6,515 of JAISML010000046.1, forward strand.
TCTGTCAGAATCGCGGTGCGGGAATTCAGCACCGCCGATATGCTGCTCACCCTGCACGAGTTGACGGTTGGCGACACCCTGCATCTGACGGCGAAGATCGAACCCGACGACGCGATGATCGGGGAAATTGTGTGGAGCGCCGGCGATGCGGACGCCGTAACCTTGGAGAAAGACGGCATGCTTTCGGCGTCACTGACCGCAGCGGCGGAGGGGGAAGCCGTGATTACGGTCACCGTCGGCGATTTGACCGACAGCATCAGCGTTGCAGTCAAAGAACAGAGCAACGGGATGGGAGCCACGCTGCTGATCGTCTTCTCCGTTCTCGTCGCCGCGCTGATCGTCTCCTTGGTTCTCGTCCTCATGTTTTGGCGCAAAAGACGCAGGGAAGCGGCAGAACGCGCGAAAACCGCAACAGAAACCGGGCAAGGCGCAACGCGGGAAAAGATCGGACGACCGGCGGACGGACGCACGGAAGAAGCGCCTGATGTTCAAAACCGGTCAAACGGCGAAAGGGAGATGAGCGATCGACTGACCCGCGTGTTCCATTCCGATCCCGAAGAATCCGCCGAAACGTCGGCGAACGGTTTTTATGGCGCGGACGGGGAGTTCGGAGACCCCGACGACGGACCGGACAGACCGTTTTCGATAGACGACATCGAGTAAGCGTCAGCGCAGCCGGAGCGCGAGCTTTTCCATCACCTCCGCCGCGTTCAGGGGTTTGCCGACATGATCGTTCATGCCGACGGCCAAACATTTTTCAATGTCTTTGCTGAATACGTTCGCGGTCATCGCGATGATGGGGATGCTTTTCGCCTTTGGGAAATCCAAGGCGCGGATTCGGCGGGTCGTTTCATACCCATCCATCTCCGGCATGTGGATATCCATGAAGATCACGTCGTAATCGTCGGGGTGTTCCTCGAACATCCGCAGCGCGATCACGCCGTTTTCCGCAGGGTGGATGACGGCGCCCGTGTGTTCAAAGAGCCCGACGACGATCTCCCTGTTGATCTCGATGTCTTCCGCCAAGAGGATCCGGATCCCCTTGAACTGATCCTCCGCATCCAAGGCGTCCGCGCCGACCTGCGACATGTGCTCCTCGATGGAAAGGCAATTGTTGATGGTATCGGTCAGGACGGAGGTGAACAAGGGCTTGGAAATGAAGCCGTTGACGCCCGCCTTTTTCGCCTCTTCCTCGATCTCGTTCCATTCGGTGGCGGAGATCATGATGATCACGGCGTTTTCATGATACCGCTCCCTGATTTGGATCGTCAGTTCTATGCCATTCATGCAGGGCATCTTCCAGTCGATGAAGATCACATCGTAGCCCTTGTCGGCCGTGTCGATCAGTTCGAGCGCTTCAAATCCGTCCCGCGCGAGATCGCACCGGAAGCCGAGGATGTCGGACGTGCTTTGAAAATATTCCCGCGTCTCTTCCGAGTCGTCCACGGCCAAAACCCGTATGTTGTTCCAGCCGATCCCCTTGGGCAGGGTGAATTTGCCCTTGCCCTCTCCGCGTTTTACGGGGATCATGAACGTGAACGTCGATCCCTCCCCGACGGTGGATTCCACCCGCATGGTTCCGTTCATCAATTCGACGATCTTCTTGGAGATCGCCAGTCCCAGCCCGGTGCCCCCGTATTTGCGTGAGATGCTGTTGTCCGCTTGTTCAAACGATGTGAAAAGCCGTTCGATCTGTTCCTTGCTGATGCCGATGCCCGTATCTGAGACGGATATTTGAACGTAGCTGACGTCGTTTTGCCGATCCTGTCCGACCTTGCTCGCGATCAGACGGATGCTGCCGTTTTCCGGCGTGAACTTGATGGCGTTGGACATGAGGTTGGTGATGACCTGCGTCAGCCGTTGCTCGTCCGAGAAGACGAAAGCGGGAATCGCAGGGTCTATCTTGACGGTGAACGACAGGTTTTTCGCGTCGATGCTGAACGCCAAAACGTTTGTGATCTTTAAGAGCATTTTCTCAAAATCGAAGTCGATCGGGGAAAGATCGAATTTGCTCGCCTCGATCTTGGACATGTCGAGCACGTCGTTGATCACCCCCAGGAGATGGTTGGACGCGTCGGCGATCTTGCCGAGGCAGTAATCCTTTTTTTCGAGATCGTTTGCCGCGCGGCCGATGTTCGTCATGCCGATGATGGCGTTCATCGGCGTACGCATCTCATGGGACATATTGGCGAGAAAATCGGATTTTGCGGAGCTTGCCCGCAGGGCGGCTTCCTGGCTTTCGTATTCGTCGGTGACGTCGTGAAAGATGACCAGCATCCCCTCCGTTTCCCCGGCGTCCCCGATCATGGGCGTGAAATTGATCTTGTGGCGCCGCAGATCGCCCATGCCGCCGATGTCTGCGGACTCCTCGAGCGTGACGGTGACTTTGTCCCTGATGGCGCGCCGGAAATGCTCGTCTACGCGTTCGATCCAGGTCCGCTCGGCAAAGAAAGTGAATATGTCTTTGTAATTGCGTCCGTTGATCAGCGCAAAATTGTCCAAGTGCAGTTTCCTCAGAAAGACGTCGGTGCTGTAGATGAAGCGGCCGTTGACGTCAAACAGGAGCATGATGTCAGGACTGTTTGCCAACAGGAGATGCATGTATTTCCGCAGTTTCAGCTGTTCGGCGGACATGACCTCGCTCTGCTTCAGTTTTGCCGCGTCGATCCGTCTGGTACGCTCAAGCAAATCCTCGTAATGCCTGGTCTGCCGCGTGAGTTTCTTTACCTCCAACCGAAGACGGGCAAGCTCGTCTCCGTCGCCGGATCCGTCCGATTTTTTGGCTTCGCCGGGCTCCGGGGCGGATTCGGTCCCTTCGCCGGCAACGCCGTTTTCCGCAAAAGAATCTTTGTCTGTCAAGTGGACACCTCACTTCTTGTCGCCTG
>JAISML010000056.1 GCA_031276775.1 Eubacteriales Family XIII. Incertae Sedis bacterium
CCGTCGCGGCATGTACCGACGGATCACGCACGATCCCTTTTTTCCCAACCTGTCCCCGCTCAGCTTCAAACTGGGGTTTGATGAGCGCCACGACGGCGCCGTCTTCGGATAGGATGTCCGCTGCCGTAGGCAGAACGAGACGCAGGGATATGAACGAAACATCGATGCAGACGAAACCAAGCGCTTCCTTTATCAGCGATCTGTCCATGTACCGGACATTCGTGCGCTCGATGTTCACCACGCGGGGGTCGTTGCGCAGCTTCCAGTCCAATTGTCCGTATCCCACGTCGATGGCGTAGACTTTCGCCGCTCCGGACCTGAGGAGGAGATCGGTGAACCCACCCGTGGACGCGCCGATGTCCGCCGCCGCTTTGCCGCGCAGATCGATCCGCCACTCACGCAAGGCCTTTTCGAGTTTCAATCCGCCCCGGCTCACATATTTCAGAACATCCTCCGTGACTTCGATCCGCGCGCCGCTCCCGCAACGCGTTCCCGCTTTCCATTCCCGCATACCGTTCACGCGCACCGCCCCCGCCATGACGGACGCCTGCGCGCGCTCCCGTGAGGGAAAGAACCCCCGCTCGACGAGCAGAACGTCCAGTCTCTTTTTGCGGGGGGCGTCGCCCTGCCCGCACCCGCCGGACGCGCTCATCTGTCTCCGCTTTCGGCGCGGACAAAGGCGCCGTTCCGTTCGCAGAGTCTTTCGGCCCGCCGTGCCACCGCCGCCGCATCAAGTCCGCAATGCGCCCTGAGCTCCGCGACGGAGCCGTGCGTGACAAAATCGTCCGGCCAACCGAGGGCAAGCGCCCTGTTTCCGTAACCGTTTTCGGCAAGAAACGCCAGGACGCTTTCGCCAAACCCGCCTTTGACGACATTGTCCTCCAAAATGAGCAACGGCGCCCCGCCGCGGCCCGCCGCGCGGAGGGCCGCTTCATCGAGCGGCTTCACGAAGCGCGGGTTCACGACTTTCGCCTCGACGCCCCGCTCCCGCAACAGATCGGCGGCGTCGAGACCGACCGAAGCGAAGTTGCCCACCGCCCATATCTCCATATCACGCCCCTCCCGCAGCACGGCGCTTTTGCCCATCGCGAGGGGCGGCATTTCGGGTATTCCGCGCGCGCCGTCCGCCGAAGACTGCATATTTGCGAGAGGGGCACGACGGACGACGCCGGGGACGGCGGCGTCGGAGGGGACACGCGCGGCAAAAGCGTCCGTGCCGCATGTTTGTTCTCTTTCGATCGGATGCGCGCCCCGATCCGCGGGGTAAATGACGTCCGGAACACCCTTGGGATAACGGATGGCGCAGGGTCCCCCGTTCTCGAACAGGGCGTACCGCATCATGGCAACCAATTCGCTCCCGTCGGCCGGCGCCATGATTGTCATATTCGGAATGTGTTTCAGATAGGACAGATCGAAGACCCCGTGATGCGTTTCCCCATCGTGTCCCACGTTCCCCGCCCGGTCGATCATGAAGACGACGGGCAGATTCTGCATGGCCGCATCCATGACAATCTGATCGTAGGCGCGTTGCAGAAACGTGGAATAGCAACAGACGAACGGCCGCATTCCCCCGATCGCCAGACCTGCGGCAAACGTGACCGCGTGCGCTTCCGCGATCCCCACGTCAAAAAAACGTTCGGGGAATTTGTCCGCGAACGGAAGCAACCCCGTGCCATCGGTCATGGCGGCCGTGACGGCGATCACCCGTTCGTCCTTTTCGGCCAATTCGATCAGGGATTTCCCGCACAGCGCCGACCAGGTATCCCGCTTGGCTTTGGCGAACGGCTTGCCGGTTTCCGTATCGAAAGGACCGACGCTGTGAAACTTGTCGGGGGCAATTTCGGCGTTCCGGTATCCTTTCCCTTTCTTCGTGATGGCATGGATGAGGACGGGGCCGCCAATGGACTTCGCGGCTTCCAACAGTTCCGTGACGTCACGCAGATTGTTCCCGTCCACCGGTCCGTAGTAGCTGAAGCCCAAATCCTCGAATATGGACTCGGTGATGACCGCGTATCGCATGAGATCCCGCATGTGATCCAAGCCCCGGTACAATCCCTCGCCCACGCCCGGTATGCCTGTAATGCTTTTTTTCAAAGATTTTTTCATGTTCAAATACGCCCGGGAGGATCGCAGTTTGTTCAGATGATGCGACAGGCTGCCGATGTTCTTCGAGATGGACATCTCGTTGTCGTTCAGGATGACGATGATATCCGTCTTTCTGTTGCCCGCGTTGTTCAAGCCCTCAAACGCCTCTCCCCCCGTCATCGCGCCGTCGCCTATGACGGCCAGCACTTTATGAGCGCCGCCTTTCAGGTCGCGGGCTTCCGCCAAACCCATGGCTACCGAAATGGAGGTGCTGCTGTGACCGCTGTTGTAGACGTCGGCGTCGCTCTCCCCCGACTTCGGGAATCCGCTGATCCCCCCGTATTGACGCAAACGATCAAAGCCGTCCGCCCGCCCGGTGAGAATCTTGTGGACGTAGGATTGGTGTCCCACATCCCAAACCACCTGATCGGAGGGGATGTCAAATACCTTGTGAATGGCGACGGTCAATTCCACCACGCCGAGGTTCGGCGCCGCATGACCGCCCGTCTTTGCGATCTTTTCGATGAGGAAATCCCTTATTTCGTACGCGAGAATCTCAAGTTCGTCTTCCGTCATATTGCGCAGATCGTCGGGGAAACGATAGTCCGTAATCAGTTTTTTCAGCATAATCTATCCGATCCTTTCGGCCAACGCCTTGGCTATCTCCACAAAGAATTCCGCATTGTCCCTGTAGGGAGCCATTGCGCCGACAGCGGCTTCCGTAAGCTCAAGCAAACGTTCCCG
>JAISML010000073.1 GCA_031276775.1 Eubacteriales Family XIII. Incertae Sedis bacterium
CAACCGACGGTTGCCGTTTTCCTTTCGCGCCAAGCGTGAACCGGCGTCCCTTATTCCGTGAGCGCGCGGATCCGCCGGTTTCTGAGCATGAGATACACGCCGGGCAATACGCGCGCCGCAGTGCGTTTCATAAGGCGCAATCCGGCATCCTTTATGACCGCAAGCCGCCATATGAGCGCATGCGGATACAGCGGACTCAATATCCGCCGATCAAGCGCGGCGATCTTCTTTTCGGCTTTCTCCGGGGGCAGGGCAAAGTATTTGCGGTACTTCAGCATCAGTCGGTGAAAACGATAGCTGATGTACAGCACCTCATCCCGCGAAAACCCGGGCTGCCGCAACTGCACCTTGTCGTTGGGATCGACGGTTGCGTCCAAAAACCCGCCTTCGGCGGCGATGCGATGCAGATTCGTCATCGGATAAGGATAAAAGATGTTCGCGATAACGCGATCCACGTCCATGCGCGCGTTCAATTTGACGGTGCTGAGCGCCAGAGCCAACGTCTCGTGCGGCAGACCGACGATGTTATAGGTGCAGGTCGTGATCTTGTATCTGCGCAGCCATCGCGTCACATCCAACATATGCTCATTGTCCATGCTGCGGTGCAGGTATTTTGTGCGCATATGCGGATCCCCGCTTTCCAAACCGATATCGATCATGTAACAACCGCCTTCACCCAAGGTTTTCACCATGCGTTCATCCATCAGATCGAAACGCAGGTTGCAGTTGAAAGGCAGGTGGATTTTCTCCGTGTAAAGCGGCATGAACTCGTAGAACCAGTCCGCATACATGTTGAAGATCGCATCACGGAACTCCAGGTACTTTGTGTTCGGCTGACGTTCGAGAATCCGTTCGATCACGCGGATGGCGTTCCCCGGACTGCGGAAACGCGCGTACTTCTTTCGGTTCGGATATACGTTGCGAAACTGTGAATTGCCGCAATAGGTGCAGGAGAAGAGACAGCCTCTGCTCACCATCACCATGGCCGTGTTGATCAGTCCCGTGCGGAGTTTCGCGTAATCGAAGATATCCAAGTCGGGGAACGGCAGTTCGTCGAGATCCTCCACCATGGGACGAACCGGATTTTTCACAATCGATCCGTCCGGCAACTTGAAATACAGGCTTTCGATATCCGTGCGGTTTGTGCCGTCGCGCAGGGGATATTCACCCTCTCCGATGCACACGACATCGATGCCGCGCACGGCCAAGACCTCGTCGGGCACCAAGGTGGGGTGGTAACCTCCGCAGATCACGGGCAGGGCGGGCATTGCCTCCGCCAACCACCCGGCCATCTCCTCCACATAAGGCATGGCTGTGGTGCGCAGGGAAAAACCCAAAATATCCGGCTCTTCGCTGCGCACCCGCGCAAGGAACTCGTCCCGCGTCGGCATCCAGGTCTGATGGCAGAGCGCAACGCGGTAACCGGCTTCCTTGAGTACGGCGGAGATGGAAGCGATGCCTTCGGAATAATTGCCGGGAATGTTGCGGTTATGCTTGCTTTCTTCGATAAAATCGGGATAAACCATCAGCATTTTCAATCCCGATTCCATTCTTGTTTCTTTGTTCGTCATGCCATGTCACATCACAGGTTTCGGGCGGCCTTCTTTAAGATTTCAGCCTTGTCCGTTCTCTCCCATGGAAGATCGAGTTCAGGTCTGCCAAAATGGCCGTAAGCGGCGATCTCCCTGTAGATCGGTCTGCGCAGATCGAGGGCGGCAATGATGGCTGCGGGACGCAGATCGAAATGATCGTTCAGGAGTACGGCCAAGGTCTCGTCCGGCAATACGCCGGTTCCAAAGGAATCGACGAGAACAGACATGGGTTCCGCAACGCCGATGGCGTAGGACAACTCGATCTCGCACCGCTCCGCCAAACCTGCCGCGACGATGTTCTTCGCAGCGTGGCGCGCCGCGTAAGCCGCCGATCTGTCCACTTTCGTCGGATCTTTGCCGCTGAAAGCGCCTCCGCCGTGTTTCGCGTATCCGCCGTAGGTATCGACGATGATCTTTCTGCCGGTCAGCCCCGTATCGCCGTTGGGACCGCCGATGACAAACCTGCCCGTAGGATTGACCAAATACCTCGCTTCCCCGTCCAAAAGCTCTTCGGGAATGACGGGACGGATCACCCGCTCTACGATGTCGCTGTAAATTCTGCTCTGCGCCACTTCCGGATCGTGCTGCGCGGAGACGAGTGCGCCGGATACCCGCACAGGTTTCACACCGTCATATTCGACGGTCACCTGCGTCTTGCCGTCGGGTCGCAGATACGCAAGTTCTCCCGATTTTCGGACCTCGGTCAGTCTCTGCGCCATCCGATGGGCGAGCGTGATGGGCAACGGCATCAACTCCGGCGTTTCACCGCACGCGTAGCCGAACATGATGCCCTGATCGCCTGCGCCCGTGATTTCAAGGCTGTCTTCCGCCTTGCCTTCCTTTACTTCGAGCGCCTCGTCGACGCCGAGGGCGATGTCCGCGGACTGACCGTGAATGGAGGTGAGAACGGCGCAGGTGTTGCCGTCAAAGCCGTATTCGCTCTTCGTATATCCGATATCGTTCACGACCTGTCTGGCCAGTTGCGGAATGTCCACATAAGCCTCCGTCGTGATCTCTCCCGCTATCATCACAAGTCCCGTGGTCGTCAAGGACTCCACGGCCACCCTTCCCAAAGGATCGTCTTTCATAATCGCGTCAAGTATCGCATCCGATATCCGATCGCATACCTTGTCCGGATGCCCTTCGGTCACGGATTCGGACGTAAAATGTCTGGCCATTGATCAAACTCCTTTCATGTCTTGCGGAATGAATTCCATACAGCAAGATTATACCACAGGAAAGGAACCGCAAAAAGCGTTTATCCGCATTCCTACATGAAAAGTCTTGCTCCGAAGCCGTATTCCGATCCCGGGCGAAACCCGATCGCGCCTACTCCGCGCTGCGGTCCAAGGTCTCCTCGTAGAGATCCTCGGCCTTGTCCCACTCCTCTATGATCTGCGGAATGACCTTGTAAAGATCGCCGACGATGCCGTAATCCGCCACCTCAAAGATGGGCGCGTCCGCATCCTTGTTGATGGCGACGATGATATCCGACGTCTGCATACCGGCCAAATGCTGAATGGCGCCCGAAATGCCGCAGGCGAAGTATATCTTGGGCTTGACGGTGGTGCCGGTCTGTCCCACCTGGTGCGACTGATCGATCCAACCCGAATCCACGGCCGCCCGGGAGGAACCCACAACGCCGCCGACCTTGTCCGCAAATTTCCCGATGAGTTCAAAGCCCGACGCGTCGCCCAAACCTCTGCCGCCCGAACAGATGATCTCCGCATCCGTCAGGGAAACGATCTCCTTGGCGCTCTTCACCACATCCAACACTTCAATGCGGATGTCGCCCGCGTCCAATACGGGATTGACCGTGACGATCTCTCCCGTCACGCCGGGTTCGCGCTCCCGCCGCGCCATGACGCCGGGACGCACCGTGGCCATCTGCGGTCTGGTTCTCGGGCACACGATGGTCGCCATGAGATTGCCGCCGAACGCCGGACGCGTCTGCTTCAAGCCTTTGTCGTCGGACGCGGGATCCAGATCCGAAGTGTCCAAGGTGGTGTTTTTTTGCGCATAATCGATATAGCTGCTCACCTTGACGTCCAATCGCGTGCAGTCGGCGGTCAGACCGGTGTTCAACCGCGCGGCGACCCTCGGCGCCAGATCCCGCCCGATGTGCGTCGCGCCAAACAAAACGATTTCAGGCTTGTATACGTCGATGGTATCCGTAAATACTTTCGTGTAACCGTCCGTCGTATAGTTGCCGAGCAGCCCGTGTTCGATGACATACGCGCCGTCCGCGCCGTATTCGAAACACTCCCCGCTCAAATCCCGCACCTTGTCACCGATGAGAACCGCATAGACCTTCGTGTCATCGCCGATCTCCCGCGCAAGCCTTCTGCCCTCCCCGATGAGTTCAAGCGCCACGTTCATAATCTTGCCCCTGCGCTGTTCGGCGAACACCCAAACGTGCCTGTAAGCGGACAGATCGGCGATCTCGGCTTCACCTTTTTCGTCCTGTTCGATCGCCTCTACGGGGCACTTGGAAAGACAGACCTTGCAGGATGTGCATTTTTCATTGATCACCGCGATCTTGCCATCCATGTCGATGGCTTCGAAAGGGCAAGCCTTCACGCACAGCTTGCAACCGATGCATTTGTCTCTGATTACTGTTATTGCCATTTTCCGTCCCCTCCTCTATATCACATGTTTGGACTTGAGTCCGATCAAGAGCTTGTCCGCCAATTCCTTTTCGGTATCGCCTTCAATCATGACGCCCTTGCCCTTCGGAGCGGGCGTAAAGGAACGGAACACGTTGGTGGGAGAGGGTTCAAGTCCGACTTCCTTTTCGGGATCGACGCCGAGATCGACGGCGCCCCACGTGGGAATGTCTTTCCTGACCGCATCATAGATGCCGCCGACAGACATGTACCGCGGCGCGTTCAGCTCTTTGATTGCGGTCAGCATGCAAGGGGTTTTGATGCGGATGAGTTCGTATCCGTCTTCCAATTTCCGCTTTACGGTGATGGTCTTTCTGTCGTCGTCCATGGAAAACTCCGTCACGTAAGTGACCTGCGGGATGCCGAGCTTTTCAGCCATCTGCGGTCCCACTTGGGCAGTGTCTCCGTCTATGGCCTGTCTGCCCGCAAAGATCAAATCGTAGCTTCCGATCTTCCTGACTGCGGCGGCCAAAGCATTGGAGGTCGCCCATGTGTCGGAACCGCCCAAGGCTCTGTCGGACGCCAGCACAGCGTCATCCGCGCCCATGGCCAGACATTCGATGAGCATATCTTTCGCTTGGGGCGGTCCCATCGTGACGACGGTGATGTGTGTGTCGGGGTAACGGTCTTTGACCTTCAGCGCTTCCTCAAGCGCATTTGCGTCATCGTGGTTGAGAATACTCGGCACGCCCTCCCGCACGAGGGTCTTTGTCACAGGATCGATCTTGATCTCGTTCGTATCCGGCACCTGCTTCGCGCATACAATGATCTTGAATGACATATTTCTCCTCCTCTTATTTGGCGAATATCGAAGCCGCGATAACGAGTTTCTGCGCTTCCGACGTGCCTTCATATATCTCGGTGATCTTCGCGTCGCGCATCATGCGCTCCACGGGATAATCCCTCGTATAGCCGTAACCGCCGTGCAACTGCACCGCCTTTGTCGTAACGTACATCGCCGTTTCCGAAGCATAGAGCTTCGCGGCTGCCGACTCGGGTCCGTAGGGAACGTGACGGTCTTTCATCTCGGCCGCTTTGTAGATCAACAGACGCGCGGCGTCGATGCGCGTTTTCATGTCGACCATCTCAAACCGAAGCGGTTCCATATCCGCAAGCCGCTTTCCGAACTGCTTTCTGGCTTTCATGTATTCCGCCGTTACGTCGAAAGCGCCCTGCGCGATGCCCAACGCCTGCGAAGCGATGCCGATGCGCCCTCCGTCCAAGGTTGAAAGGGCGATCTTGAAGCCCTGTCCGATTTCCCCGAGAAGATTTTCTTTCGGAACCTTGCAATTCTGAAAAACCAATTCCGTGGTGGATGAGCCGCAGATGCCCATCTTGTCCTCCGTCTTGCCGATGGAGAAGCCTTCAAAACCTTTTTCCACAATAAATGAGGAAATGCCTCTTGTCCGCTTGGATTTGTCGGTCATCGCCATGACGACGAAGACATCCGCGTATCCGCCGTTGGTGATAAACACTTTGGCGCCGTTCAGCAGCCAATGATCCCCCTTATCCTCGGCGCGCGTCTGCTGACCCGAGGCGTCGGTGCCGGCATTGGGTTCCGTGAGTCCGAAAGCGCCCAGCTTTTCGCCTCTTGCCAAAGGAATCAAATATTTTTGTTTCTGTTCCTCCGTGCCGTAATTGTAGATGGGCCAAGCGCAGAGAGAGGTGTGCGCGGAACAGATGACGCCGGTGGTTGCGCAGACCCTCGAAAGCTCCTCGACCGTGATGGCATAGGACAGGTTGTCGCCTCCGCTTCCGCCCCATTCCTTTGGGAACGGCACTCCCAGCAGACCGTAGTGCGCCATCTTCTTTACATTTTCTTCCGGGAATCTGTGCTCCTTGTCGATCTCCGCCGCGATGGGTTCCACCTCGCTGACCGCGAATTCCCTGACCATTTTTCTGACAAATTCCTGCTCTTTCGTCAACCGAAAATCCATGCATTGCCTCCATTTCCGCATATAATCGGAAACGCTTTTTTGCGCTCCTCTCCGTTCCCGGGCAATCTGTGTCCGGTTGCGCCGAAAACCCCGCCGTACCTCCAAACCGACCCGCCGAATCCTTTGCGGGACGGTTGTTCCCGCAAAAGCGCACATTGCGCATCCCGGCGCCGCGCCCGGCGTTTGATCGCTCTGTTGTGCCATAAAGACAATTGCACCGTGCGCGGAAGTAAACGTACGCATCAATTTATTTAACTACAAATACACCGGTAATGCAATAGAAATTGTGAAATTTTTGTCGATAATTTGCAGATATTGTCTCCGCCCGGGGGTTGGCAGCCGGATATTCGCTATCCCTTGATATATACGACCTCTTCGGACTTCAGCAAATCATCCGTCAATTTTTCCAAATCCGGAATGCAGGATTCGGCGGCAAGAACCTCGGACAGTTTCGGACGGGTCGCCGGATGCTTCGGCAAAAATACGGTGCAGCAATCTTCATACGGCTCGATGGATGTTTCAAAAGTGCCGATCTCTTTCGCCTTTTCGATGATGTCCACCTTGTCCGCGGCGATCAGCGGCCGCATGACCGGCAGGGTCACTGCGGCGTCCGTCACCGACAGAGCCTCGGCGGTCTGACTCGCCACCTGTCCCAAACTCTCCCCTGTCACGAGCATGTTGCATCGCTCGCGTACCGCCAACCGCTCCGCGATCCGCATCATAAACCGCCGGACAAGCACGGTCATGAGTTCCTCGGGACAGTGCGCCGCGACGGCTTCCTGCGCCGGCAGGAGGTTGATGACATGCAGTGGGAAATATCCGCAATAACCGGCGAGAATGCGCGCCAAATCCTCGACCTTCCCACGCGCCCTGCCGCTCGTATAAGGGTAGGAGTGGTAGTGCACCGCCTCCACGCGCATACCGCGTTTTGCCATCATCCAAGTGGCGACGGGACTGTCGATGCCGCCGGACAGGAGCGTCATGCCCTTGCCGTTGGTGCCGAGAGGCAGACCGCCAAAACCGTCCACTTTCCCATCGTAGAGGAAGACTTCCCGCTTCCGCAGGTGAACGAACAAACGCACCTCCGGATCGCGGACGTCCACCTTGACGGCCGGTTCCAGGGCACGTATAATATCCGCGCCCAAAATACGCGACATCTCCGGGGATTCGATGGGATAGGATTTGTCGGAACGCTTGCCAAAGACTTTGAACGTGAGCGGTTCTGCGGCAGCCGGACCCCGCGCGCGCAAAGCAACTTTCTTCCGCATAAACGCCACGGCGACGTCCGAAACAGCCTCCATCGTTCTTGCGGAAAGGGCGATCGCCGGACTGACGGAAGCAACGCCGAAGACTTTCGATATCCGTCCCGCAAGGAGCTCTTCCGGATAAGGCAGATCGCCGTCCGCGCCGCTGACCACGATCAGCCCGTCGTCCCTTTCGATGTTCACGATCCGCGTCCGCGCCGCGCCGGTCCCCGCCGATCCTTCCCCTGCTGTTTCCCCAAGGTTCCGCGCGCGCGAATCCGTCAAACCGCGGATCGCGCGCCGTATGCGCTCGGTCAGCACACGTTCAAAATACGGCTTGTTCATACCCTTTAAGGCAACCTCGCCGTAACGGACGATGAGGATGCGCCGGATCGTTTTATCGTTTGTTTCCATATTCATTTCACCGTCCGCTCACCGAAACCCGCCCACTTTCCTGAATCGTTCGACCGTCGGTTTCAGGCATTCAAGTACGTAATCTATCTCCTCTGCGGTGTTGTACCGGCTGAAACTGAAACGCAAAGTCCCCTCGATCGCCTCCCGGGAAAAACCAAAAGCCGCAAGGACGGGATTGCCGCCGCGCCCGTCTTTTTTCAAGGAAGAACAGGCCGCGCCCGTGGACACGAAAATACCTTGCCGCTCAAGATCGTGCACGAGAACCTCCCCCCGCGTTCCGAGAAATCCGACGCTGAGAATGTAGGGCGAACAAAAGCCCGGGCGGCCGGTCGGGGACGCTTCCATGGGGCTGTTGATCGTCACATCCCCGATGTGCCCCATGATGCCGTCGAGCAATCGCTGCCGCAGGACGGCGGCTTGCTTCGCGCGCAGGAGGATGTCTGCGGACTCCATGTGCGCCGCCATACCAAAGCCGACGATGCCCGGCATGTTCTGGGTGCCTGAACGCGCGCCGAATTCCTGTCCGCCGCCCCGGATGAGCGGTACGAGTTTCTGCGGTTTTGCCGCATAGAGCGCGCCCACGCCCTTGGGACCGTGTATCTTGTGCGCGCTGAGGGTGATCATGTCGACGCGGCTCAGGTCTCCCGTTTCCGTGTTGATGGGGAGTTTGCAAAAGGACTGCGCGGCATCGGAGTGAAGCAACATGCGTTCCCCTCCGGCGCCGAGCGCCCGCAGTTTGCATATTTCACCGATCGGCTGAATGACGCCCGTTTCATTGTTGACGTGCATGACGGAAACCAGGGCGGTTTTGTCGTTCAGAGCGTTTCCGAGAAAATCCATGTCGATCAGACCGGGGGAAAGGTTTTCGTTCCCGCCCTGCGCTCCCCCGTCGCCCGTTTTCAACACAGGTATGCGAACCACTTCCGCGCCGAGAGCCTCCAAGCGGGCGGCCGGCTCCCGTATCGCGGGATGTTCGACAGCGGAGATGAGGATCTTTTTCCCCGGGATGGCCGCGGGATTTCCGGAAACCGCATGCAAGGCCAAATTGTCCGCTTCCGTCCCGCTGCCCGTAAAGATGATATTGCGCGGCATCGTTCCCAAAACAAAGGCAACTCTGTGACGGGCCTGCTTTAAATTACGTTCCGCGTCCCGGCCCATTTCATGGACGGAAGCAGGATTGCCGTAATACTCCGTAAGGCTGTCGCATACGGCGGCGGCCACCTCTTCGCTCGTTCTTGTCGTCGCGCTGTTGTCCAAATAGACCCGCAATTGTCACCGCCCGGTCAATGGAAGGATGCGCGGCAAAAGACTATTTCGCATAATCGATCGCACGCGTTTCCCGCAGGACATTTACCTTGATCTGCCCCGGGTATTCCAATTCGCTCTCGATCTTCTTGCTGATTTCGCGCGCCAAAAATACGATCTCCTGATCGTTCACTTCCTCAGGATTGGCCACAATGCGGATCTCTCTGCCCGCCTGAATCGCGAAAGAACGCTCGACCCCTTTCGTGGTGTTTGCGATCTCCTCCAATTTTTGCAGACGCTTGATATAGGTTTCAAGGGTTTCGCGCCTTGCGCCCGGACGGGCTGCGGAGAGCGCGTCGGCTGCGGTGATCAGCACCGCTTCCAAATTCTTCGCCTCGTAATCCCCGTGGTGCGCGGCCATGGCGTCGATGACCGCCTCGGTTTCCCTGTATTTGCGCAGAAGATCGATACCGATATCGACATGCGTGCCTTCCACCTCGTGATCGACGGCCTTTCCGATGTCGTGAAAAAGACCTCCCCGCTTCGCCAACTTGGGA
>JAISML010000112.1 GCA_031276775.1 Eubacteriales Family XIII. Incertae Sedis bacterium
GAACGTCAACGGCGGCGCGATCGCCGTCGGTCACGCGAATTGCGCCACGGGCGCCAGATTGGTCATGACGCTTGCAGGAGAATTGCGTCGCAGGGGAGGCGGATACGGCGTCGCCGCCATCTGCGGCGGCTTGGCCCAAGGCGACGCGATCCTGATCAAGGTCGATTGAGCGGTTGCGGACAGAAAGCTGCGGCGGATGATGATACAATACAATAGGAAACAGCATTCCACAAGGAGGATACGATCATGGCATTTTTCACAACGGACGATGGAACAAAACTCTATTACGAACAGTTTGGACAAGGAAACAAAACGCTGATCTTCGTACACGGTCTGTTTGACACCCACGCGTCATTCAAGGAGTATTGCGGCGCCTTGGGGGAAAAATACGCCGTCGTCGTTTACGACCAACGCGCACACGGGGCCTCCGACACGCCGGACGACGGGTACACCAATGCCCGTTTGGCCAAAGACCTGAAAAACCTCATCGATCATCTGGCATTGCGGAACATCGTGCTCATCGGGTATTCGCTCGGCGTTCATGTCATCTTTGACTACATCGAGCAGTTCGGCGAAGAAGGAGTCGACCGGCTTATCCTCTCCTCCATGTCTCCCCGCTTGGTGAACGACGAGGAATGGAAATTCGGGCTGGCCACGGGCGTCGGCTACAAAGAAGTGATAGGCATGCTTGGCCTCATCAACGGGTATTTCAAGGAATACTGCGCACAGGGAGCCGCCGCGTACGCGGGTCCCGAACGCCTCAGAGCGCGTATGCAGGAATTTTACGCGGAAGGATCGAAGCTGAATCCTTCCGCCGTGCTGCGGTTGAATTTGGCCTTGGTCACCGTGGACTACCGACCGACGCTCGGGAAGATCACCCGCCCCACCTTGGTTCTTTCGGGCGACAGGGACATCTACACCGTCGCCTGCCATGAGAACACCCGCGCGATGCTGAAAGACGGATATCTTGAGATCATCCCCGGAGGCACGCACTTCGCGATCATGGAATACCCCGAGGAATACACGAAAGCGATCGCCGGATTCCTCGAAAAAACATCCTGACGGCGGATATTGGGTCTTGGGAAGCGGCGATTCATGCTTTGACGCCTTGGCGCCTCCCTTGCCCGCCGACCGCTCAAATCGCCCGTTAAAACCAAAACCGCTTGAACGGAGGGAACAGAAACATGAAGCAAAACACGGCAAGAGACGCGGTCATCGTGGCCTACGGCCGCTCACCGCTGGCGCGCGCAAACAAGGGCTCCTTTGCGGCCACACACCCGGTGGAATACGGGAGCCAAACCTTGCAAGGCGTCCTGGGCAAGTTGACCGGATTTGACGCAGGGCTGATCGATGATGTGATCGTCGGATGTTCGGTGCCCGAGGGGTATACGGGATTTAACATCGCCCGCCTGATCGCGCAGCGCGCGGGACTGCCGGACACAGTACCCGGACAGACGCTGACGCGCTTTTGCGCATCGGGTCTGCAGAGCATCGCAACCGGCGCCAACGCGATCCGGGCGAATGAGATGGATGTGGTGATCGCCGGCGGCGTCGAACGCATGACGGGACTCAGTCTGGTGCATGCGGAGGAATACCAAGACGCCGATCTGATCGCGCAGATTCCGGACGCCTACATCCCGATGGGACTCACGGCGGAGAATGTCGCAGAGCGGTACCGGATCACGCTCGAAGAGATGAATGCCTTTGCCGCGGAAAGCCACCGCAAAGCGGCGGCCGCGCAAAAAGCGGGAAAGTTCGCAGACGAGATCGTCCCCGTGCGGGTCAAGACCGATCAAGGAACGGAGACAATCTGCGAGGATGAGGGCGTCCGTCCCGGTACGACGCCGGAATCCCTCGCGGGCATGAAGCCGTGCTTCAAGGAAGACGGGATCGTTACGGCCGCCACATCCTCACAGATGACGGACGGCGCCGCCTTTGCGATCCTCATGGCGCGGGAAACGGCGGAGCGGCTCGGCTATGCCCCGATCGCGTCCTGCGTTGCTTTCGCGGTCGGCGGCGTGCCTGCGGACATCATGGGCATCGGCCCCCTCGTCGCCGTGCCAAAACTCATGAAGCGCGCGGGACTGCGCGTCGGTGACATGGATGTCGTCGAATTGAACGAGGCTTTCGCCTCTCAAGCCTTGGTCTGCATACGCGAGCTTGGTTTCGCGCCGGAGAAAGTCAATCCCAACGGCGGCGCCATAGCCTTGGGGCATCCCTTGGGCGCCACGGGCGCCGTGCTGACCTGCAAGCTTCTCTCGGAGCTGAAACGCGTCGGCGGAAAATTCGGTCTTGTGACCATGTGCGTGGGCGGCGGCATGGGCGCCGCCGGCGTCTTTGCATTGGCATGACGGGAAAGGAAGGAAAAACGCAATGGGCGATTTGAAAGGAAAGTACGCCGTCATAACCGGCGGCGCGAAAGGACTGGGCAAAGCTGCGGCGGAACGTTTTATCGCGGACGGCGTCGAGGGGCTTGCGATCCTCGGCCGCAATGAGGACTTGCTCCGTCAGACAGCCGCCGGGCTGGGCGGCGGGGTTTATCCCGTGCGGTGCGACGTCGCAGATCCGCAGTCCGTCGCCGCAGCCTTTGAGGCGATCTACGGCAAGTTGGGACGGGTTGACATTTTGGTCAACAACGCCGGCATTGCCCGCGACGCCATGTTGGCCAAGATGACGACGGAGCAGTGGAAACAGGTGATAGACATCGATCTGAACGGCACGTTCTATTGCATCCAACAGGTGGCGTCCCGCATGAAAGAACAGAAATACGGCAAGATCGTCAATCTGTCCTCGTACGCGGCGCTCGGCAATGTCGGACAGGCGAACTACTCGGCCGCGAAAGCCGGCGTCATCGGTCTGACGAAAACCGCCGCAAAAGAACTAGCGCGTCACAACATCACCGTAAACGCGATCTGTCCGAGCCTGATCGGCACCGACATCATCAAGACGATTCCCGACAATGTGATGAAGGGATTGCTGGCGGACATCCCGATGGGACGCATCGGCGAGCCGCGTGAAGTCGCCTCCGTGATCAGCTTTCTGTCAAGCGACGACAGCAGCTACGTCACCGGACAGGCGATCCTCATCTCCGGAGGCATGTGACCAAACGCTGTCGGCATGTGACCAAGCGCCGTCGGACGGCCCCGCGCCTGCGGGGCCGTTTCCGACAAGCTTTTGCAACGGCGCCAAACATCGCACTGCTCAACGGTCGAACAAACAGATTCCGGACGCCCGCGCGGATCCCCGGCCGACCCGTGAACCGTAAGGATGCGGTCGTGCAAATTAAGAAAAAACTCCTTTAACCGTTGACATTCCACCGAGTCAATGTTAATCTCATATTATTATTCTTAATACTCTGAATATTCGCAGTACCTGTTCGGACAGAAAGGGAAAGGGATCAAAAGCGATGAAAGATACCGGAACCGCAACCGACAAACCGCGCTCCGTGGCGCCATATCAATGCGTGGCCATTTCCCCCATCGCGTACAATATCAGCAAGCGCGCCGATATAAACAGGAACCTCGACAACATAGAGATGCTGATAGACGGCGCCATAGGGATATCCGACATCAATATGCCGGTCAGGCTCGTAGCAATACCCGAGGGGGCGCTCACGGGATTTACCGACGAGATATTTGATTTGCCGCATGCGCTGTGCGCGGACGAATTCTTCATAGACATCCCGGGAGCGGAGTCGGATCGCCTTGGAAAAATTGCAAAGAGATATGACACTTACATCATATTTCAGTGCAAGGCCCGGCTACCCGAAGTGATAGAAAACAGATTTTTCAACCTGCTTGCCGTCATCGGACCGAACGGCAAAGTCGTTCACAAGGCCGCCAAAAACCATGTCTGGTGCCGTGAACGCTCGTGTACCCCTCACGATGTATACGACCGTTGGACGGAACTTTTCGGTGATGGCACGGATGCGTTTTACCCTGTTCTCAAAACGGACGACATAGGGAACATCGGCACCATATGCTGTTCCGACGGCGAATATCCGGAGGCCGTGCGCGCGCTTGCCATGAATGGGGCGGAAGTGGTGTACAGACCGAGCGAAGCGATCCCTATGACCGTCAGCGGAGGCGGAAGAGGAGGCAGTTGGCTGATACAGAACAGGGGGCACGCCGAATTCAATTCCCTGTACATGGTATGCCCGAACATCGGTCCTGTCTACGTGCATCCGAAAGCGGAGTTCCCCGTCAACGTCAGCGGGGGAAATTCCCACATAATCGACTACCGGGGGGAGGTGATGGCTCACATCGAAAACAACGCCAACACGATGATTTCCGCCATTATCGACATAGAAGCCCTGCGCAATTTCCGGACGATGAACCTCAACAGCAACTGGATGAAGGACTTGCGCACGGAACTGTTCAGGCATATGTACGATGAACCTGTCTTCCCGAAAAATCTATGGCTCGACAGAGAGCCGGCGCATCACAGGGAAGCGGACGCAGTATACAGAGAAAGCATCGAACAGCTCATCGATCGGGGCGTGTGGACCCCGCCGGCCGTAAAGCACAGCGGCGTCAAATACACGGGTGAGGCCACGGACGAGAAAGCGTGGCGCGAACTCGCGCGGCTGTGGGAGGATTTCGTATAGATCCATGTCCGACCGGGCAGGGAGGCGATTCCCGCCCATTGCCATATTTATGATTGCATCAGTTACGGTGACAGCAAAGGAGATGTCGATATGAAAGAACGGAAAATCGCAAACGCCAACGCGGCAGAACCTGTAAAGCTCAGGCGCTCGCTTGGGCTCGTAAGTCTCATATTCTTCGGGATGGCAGTGATGTTCCCCGTCGCGCCCGTCGCCGTATTCGGAGAAGTGTCCGGCGTCAGCGGGGGGATGATGCCGCTGTGTTACCTCATCGCGGTCATACCGATGTCGTTTACGGCGTACAGCTATGGAAAGATGGCTACCGTATACCAGAACGCAGGGTCTGTATACACGTACGCATCCAAGTCGATACACCCATTCGCGGGGTTCATCGGGGGATGGTCCATCTTCTCGACTACGCCCTGTTCCCGGTTCTGAACTACGTCATCATTGGCATATACATGAACGCGCTCTTTGGCATCCCGTCGTGGATCAGCGTGATCGTCTCCATCGTTATCGTCACATCGATCAACCTGCTTGGGATCAAGACGCTCAGTTTCGTCAACAACGCACTCGTGATATTCATGTTTATAGCCGTCATCTACTTTGTCGCGTCTGCGGCCGGCGCCATCTCCGAAGGCGTTGGCATGGGTTCGTTCACCTCCCTGCCATTTTACAACCCCGACACTTTCGACTTCGGCCTGATCCTGACGGGGACATCCATCGCGTGTTTCTCGTTCATGGGTTTCGATGCGATGACGACGTTGGGCGAGGAGGTCAAAGAACCGCAGAAGACGCTCCCGAAGGCGCCGGTGTTCGTTTGTCTCATCATGGGCGCGGTGTTCATCGTGCAGGCATATTTCGCACAGTCTGTTTTCCCGGACTACACGCAGTTCACGAGCAACGATGAAGCGTTCCTCGACGCGGCGGGCGCGGCGGGCGGCAACATGCTCGTAATGTTCATCAGCATCGCCATGATCGCGGGTTCCATCGCCAACGCCATTGACACGGCGGCGGGCGTCTCGCGTATCATGTACGGCATGGGGCGTGACGAAATGCTGCCCAAGAAGATATTCGCGTACATCCATCCAAAGACCCGGGTGCCGGTGTACAGCTCTGTCCTTCTCGCCATCATGGCGGTCATCGTCATAATCGTGCTGAACGTAGGTCTTGGCGATGTCGTGACAATGATCAATTTCGGCGCGCTCGTGGCATTTATGTTCGTCAACCTGTCGGTCATCGCGCATTTCTTTGTCAAGGGAAAGCAGCGTGGAGCCGGCGGGGCCGTCAAATATCTGATATTCCCTGCCATCGGTCTCATTACGTGCACCGTGCTCTTCCTGAGCCTGTCCACGATGGCCAAGACGGTGGGTTTCATATGGATCGCCATAGGTATCGTGGTGTTGGCGATATCGACGAAAGGTTTCAAAAAAACGCCCGCGGAATTGGAACTGTAACGGAGGAAGAAATGAGAAAGATCATTGCGCTGATCGCCTGTTTGTCTTTCCTGTGCGTCACCCTTGCCGGCTGCGGCGGAGAAAATCCGGAAAACAGCCGGCCCGTCGAAACTCCGGCGCCGAGTCCAGAAAATGAGGGGGGGGGCGATGACGACGATCCTTTTATTTGGGACGGCGACAGGATAACCGGTCTCAGCCGAACGGGCGAACAAGCGACAGAGTTTGTGATTCCCGCACGCTGCACCGAAATTGCGGACTTCGTGTTCAGCGCAAACAGGTGGGTGAAGCGGATCGTCTTCGAAGGCGCGGATACGGCGCTTCACGAAAATGTCTTCATGGAATGTTCCTCTCTCGAAAGCATTGCGCTTCCGGCAGGTCTTGCCGAAATCCCGCAGAAAGCCTTTTTTCACTGCATTGAACTGAAAAGCGTCGAACTTCCCGAGTCGGTCGCCTTAATCGGCGACTATGCCTTTACGGAATGCCGTGCGCTCGGAAGCGTCACACTCCCGCCGGCGCTTGAGCGCATCGGAATATATGCGTTTGAAAACTGCGACGCAATACAGGATCTGTCTTTCCCGGCTTCCCTGCAAACGATCGGGGAAAGCGCGTTTTCGGACTGCGATTCGTTGGAAAACCTGATATTCCCCGACGGTCTCGTCGAAATCGAAGCGTCCGCTTTCAAGCACTGCGACAAACTGAAGACACTGAAACTTCCGGAGACGTTCCGCTCCATAGGGAAAAGCGCTTTCGACAAATGCGAGAAGCTCGAGACCGTCCACCTGCCCGCAAGCGTATCGGAGATCGATTCGCTCGCGTTCACCGTCTATCACCCCTACGACGTGTACGTAAAGGAGGGCTCTTGGGCCGACACGTCTTTTGATACGTTCAATTATGCTGCGAACATGAACAGAATACGGTATTGAGCAAGGTTTCCGCAGCAGTTTTCATGCCGCTTCCGGGCGGGGAAATGGAGGAAAGAGATGAGAAGAATTGTTGCGTCGATCGCCTGTTTGACTTTGATGTGTGCGCTCTTTGCGGGTTGCGCGGGGGAAGATTCACAGAAAAAAACGGCGGAAGATTCGCCGGAGATCGTCGAAAGCTCCGAATACGACGACCTGTTCCATTGGGTTGACACGCGAATCACCGGGCTCAGCCCCAAGGGTGAGGTCGCCGCGGATCTCGTCGTCCCCGGAAAATGCACCGAGCTGGCCGATGGCGTGTTCTTCAAGCGGGAGAACCTGGAAACCGTCGTTTTTCAAAGCGCGAAGACGGAGATACTCAGGGATGACTACATTTTCTACGGTTGCCCGAATCTGACAGAGGTTGTTTTCCCGGAGGGAATCGCCGAAATCCCCGCGAACTGCTTCTTGGAGTGCCCTGCGCTCCAAAGCGTGACCTGTCCCAAGTCGGTGAAATCGATCGGGGAATTCGCGTTCCCACAGTGTGAAAATCTCGCCGGTTTTGATTTCCCGGAAGGGCTTGAGACGATAGGACGCAGCGCTTTCGGGGGGTGTACCTCTCTGAAAGAAGTTTCTTTCCCGAAATCCCTTGAGAAAATCGGGGAGAAGGCATTTTGGAACAACGAAGCCTTGGAAACGGTGGACTTCGCCGAAGGAAGCAAGCTCACGGAAATCGGGGAATCCGCCTTTGCGGAATGTGACGCGCTAAAAACCGTGAAATTGCCGCAGAAACTGAAAATCCTGGGGGAGAAAGCGTTTGAGAGATGCGCTGCCTTGGAATCCGTCTATTTGCCGGAAAGTCTTGAGGAAATGGGAACGCTTGCGTTGCATGAGTCCCACCCCATCACGGTCTATGTCAGGAAAGGTTCCTACGCCGAAGTCGAATTTGACAATTACAACTTGGGCAATATGACGAAAGAGCTGTATTGATGTTCCCGCGCATATCCTCCGCCGGCTCGGTTTCCGACGGAGGATCGTTCGGGGCGCGTATGTTTGGTGCCGCTGACCGGACTCGAACCGGTACGGAATCTCTTCCGAATGATTTTAAGTCATTTGTGTCTGCCAAGTTCCACCACAGCGGCCCGCCGTTGTTCGATTCCGTCTCCCGCAACCCGTATTTGAACAGCCGGCGGGCGGCGGGAACACATCACAAACGCCAAATATGAGGATATACCAAAGCGCGCAATAAATCAAGATGTCGACACACATCCTGCTGATTCAACGGAAAAAGTTTACCGCTCCAAGATTGACGGGCTGCGCAAAAGGTGATTCTTCCGGGGCGGCAAACCGAGGTGTGACCGCAATGCCACGTCACGGAAGCAAACTTGCGGTGAGCGCGCAATATGCGTCGCACTCGATCTGTTCCAGCATGCTGTAAGCGCCGTATATGTCCGCTCCCGTGACCACGATGCCGTGCAGGGGCAGAACCACGCCGATGGGAACCCGTTCCGCAAGCGCCCTTTTCTCCCCGTAATATTTGGCGACCGCCGCCGTCAACGCCGGTGTGCACGCCGGCGCATATGGGATGCACCCCACTGCGTCCCGATCCATCGTCACTTCCGTCATATTGGGAATGCTCTTGCCCGCAGCGACAAAAGGCATGCAATGAAACGGATGCGCGTGCAGGGACGCGCCGATGCCGTCGAAGTTCGTCAAGAGATGAAGATGCAGATCCGTCTCCCGCGAAAGCGCTCCTTCCCCCTCCAAAATGCGTTTGTCGGCATCGATCAGCAGTATGTCGTTCGGTTCCAAAGCGCAGTGTTTCCGCTCCGACATGCCGGATGGCGTGATCAGGATCCTGTCCTCATCCATCCGTACCGCAAAATTCCCGCCGCCCGCGTTCGTCAGCCGTCTGTCCCACATGTGCCGCGCAATGGCGCACATCTCCGTTCTCATTTCACAATATGACAAACTTTTCATGCGTTTCCTCCCGATCCGTAAAACAGCGTCTTACATCTGCATTGCGCTCCGTCTGCGTTTCCGCGAATGACCATCCCGCGCCCGGCGAATGCTGTCGGTTTGCCTCTGTGCCCCGCGCCTGCGCACGCGCAACCCCCACCCCGGTCTCCGGTCGGTTGCGGCATTTCCCTGTTCCGATCAGCACACCGCGGATCGCGGTTTATGATGCCGGAAACACCTTGATCGACCCCAACACCGTTCGCATATCATCGATGTGCAGGGATTGCGTACGCGCATTCCGGGGCATGGCGGCAGCCGTGACGAGGATGAACCGTACATCGCCTTTGGAAAGCAGGCTCGCCAAACATTGCCCCGCCTCATCGAGAAAGCCGGTTTTCCCTCCCAAAAGACTGCCCGTGTCCGAATCCGGCGCGGCGGTCCCCCCCGGCGTCGACGCTTCCGGCTCGCTTTCTTCATCGCGAAAGATGTGATTTCGCATCGTCAACCCGTCCGGATGGGAACCGACGGGCGCGGCGGTGTACAGTTCCGAAGTGAATATCTCGGCAAATGTTCGGTTTTGCAGAGCATAATCCAACAATACCGCGATGTCGGACACGGTCGAATAATTCTCCTCGTTGTGAAGCCCCACAGGGTTGGTAAAATGCGACGAGGTCATCCCTATTTCCGCAGCTTTCCCGTTCATCAGCGCGGCAAATGCTTCCTCGCCGCCCGCCGTTTCCTCCGCCAACACCGAGGCGCATTCCGAACCGGACAGGAGCATGAGTCCGTACAGCAGATCGAGCAGGCTGGCGGTGTCGCCCGCTCTGTAGCCGGCGATGGCGGCGCCGTCCGCATAATAGTAATGGAAATTTTTATCGCTGATTGTGATCTTCCGGTTCAGATCGGGGATATGCTCCAAAACGGTGAGAGCCGTCAAAATTTTCGTCATGGAAGCCGGGAAAATGCGTTCATCCGGCCCTTTCTCCATCATGATCCGGTTGTGCAGATACGGTTTCAGGCGCGCGTCCGCCGGCGTGGCGGGCAAATCCATCCATGACTCTTTCCCTTCAAAGCCGTTGCCGTCCTGCGGCAGACGCAGCAGGATGTAATACGCGCTGTGCAGGGGTTGCGGCAAATTGACGGAGACCTTTGCATCGTCCGCCTGTTCCTCGGCGGCCGCCTTTGCCCGTTCGAGCGTTGCGTCGTTTTCGCGCTCACGCGCCGCATCGTGCATCTTGAATGCTGCAAATGCCGCAACGAACAAAATGAACAAAATGAACGCGGCCCGTATATTTGCGCGCATTTCCCGATTTTTTCTTCTCCTGTATTTCCGTTTGTTTACGTCCGAAAAATCCAATGGCAGCGCCTCCCGCGCAATATGTACCCGTTGCGCCGCGAATTCGGGCGAACAAACACGAAAACCCTGCGCACGCGGATTGAAATCCGACTGCAAAGTCTGCGCGACACACATCCCGACCTGCGACATTGCTTCATTCTATCATGACAGAACACCAACATTCAAGATGTCGCGGCCGGAGATGCGGACCGCGCCTCAATCAACGTAATCGCGGAGTTCGTTCCCTGAGAAAGGAACGATTCCGTTGCCGATTTCACCCGGATAGCCATACGAGAAGCGATCCACCGGCCGTGCGCCGTTCCCAAGCGAAGCGTCGTCGATCTTTTGGAACCCGTTGTTCATGCCGTAAGCATTGATGCTGTTCGGTGTGACCACATAGAATATGTCCCCGATGAAAAGAC
Organism: Eubacteriales Family XIII. Incertae Sedis bacterium; assembly: GCA_031276775.1. Classification (GTDB taxonomy): domain Bacteria; phylum Bacillota; class Clostridia; order Peptostreptococcales; family Anaerovoracaceae; genus JAISGB01. Next base: position 10,677 of record JAISML010000112.1, read on the forward strand.
CGCGCGCCTGTTCACCTCCGGGAAACGCGTTAAAAGGCGCGGGAGTTGTACCGTAAATGTTATCGCCCGACCCGTTGACAACGATGATCGCCTTTCGCGCAAAGCCTTGTTGCGCGTCATATCCACAGATGATATAACAACCGTCCGCCGGGAAAGCGATGAGCTGCTTTTCCGCGTTTACGAGAATGGCCTTG
>JAISML010000121.1 GCA_031276775.1 Eubacteriales Family XIII. Incertae Sedis bacterium
CCGTCGCCGTCGTCTTGGCGGAGGAACACGGCAGAAATGTCAAATTGACGGCGGAAGGCGTATTTTTGAGTACCCTCTTTTCGATGGCCACCCTGCCCGCCGCGGCGCTGTTGTTCTCCCTGCTGTAACCTGAATGCAACGGACGTCGGCGTCTGCCTGCGCGGAGTGCGGCGCCGTTTTTTGCGATATAATTATTAAAGTTCATAATTGCCGGCAAGGGGATAGGATTTTACAGCAAGTGTGTCATTGAATCCCGGCGCCGGTTTTGTTACGATCACCTTATTGTTGTGTGGAGAGAAGCATAGGGCAAACAATGCGCGTCCGAAACACGGTTGGTTCTTGTGACGCAACCATTGGGGAAACGGAGGTAGGCGAATGAAGCTGTTAATCATCGGAGCGGGAGGCGTCGGCACATCGGCGGCGCAGATCATCAAAAGAGCGGGCAAGGGGGGCGAATGGGCAGAAAAAGTCGTGATCGCCGACTATGATTTCGCGCGGGCCGAGGCGGTCGCCGGCCGCTTGGCCGAGGCGCGCTTCGTCGCGGAGCGGATCGACGCGCGCAGCGCCGAAAGCATCCGGTCGGTCATCGCAAAACACGGAACAAATTTTGTCATGAATGCCGTCGAACCCGCGTTCAACGAGACCATATTCGACGCCTGTTTCGAAGCGGGCGTGGGATATTTGGACTGCGCGATGACCTTGTCCGTCAAAGACGTGAACGAACCGTACCGCAGGACGAACGTGAAATTGGGCGACTATCAGTTTGCGCGCGCGGAACAGTGGGAGCAAAAAGGGCTTACCGCCCTCGTGGGTTCCGGCGTGGAACCCGGCATGGCCGACGTCTTTGCCAAATATGCGGCGGTTCATCTGTTTGACTCCGTCGATGAGGTCAACATACGGGACGGCGACAACTACACGGGCGGCGGCGATTTCGGATTTTCGGTGTGGACGACCATCGAGGAATGCTTGAATCCACCCGTCATATGGGAAAAAAACAGGGGATGGTTCACCACGGAACGCTTTTCCGAACCGGAGGTGTTCCATTTTCCGGGCGGCATCGGCGATGTGGAGGTCGTCAACGTGGAGCATGAGGAAGTATTGCTTGTACCGCGCGTGATCGACTGCAACAGGGTCACGTTCAAATACGGCGTCCCCGCCGAATTTCGGACCTTGCTCCTAAACCTTGAAGCCGTCGGCATGACCGAACCGAAAGCGAAGATTCAGGTGGGCAATGCGGAGATCGCCCCCAGGGATTTCTTGGTCAAGGTGATCCCGGGTCCCGTCGAGAATTCCGGCGATATGGTGGGGAAAGGATGCGCGGGTACGTGGGTGACGGGCACGAAAGACGGAAAGACGCGCTCCGTCTACCTCTACCAGGTGGCGGACAATCAAACCTGCATGAAGAAATACGGAACCAACTCCGTCGTGGCGCAGACGGCGGTCGGACCGGTCATCATGTTGGAACTCATCGACAAGGGCATCTGGGATCTGAAAGGCGTGCACGGACCCGAATCTTTCCCGCCCGACCCGTTTGTCGGGCGGCTTGCCAAATATGAATTTCCGGCGGGTCTGATGGAGATGGACAGCGAGTACGCGGAAGCGCTGAACGAAAAAGCCTTGCTGGGCGCCTTGGGATAAAGCGCCCGGCATTCCCTTACCGCTCAAACATCCGCGCGGATTCCTCCATGATGTGCGCGATGGGCAGATGTTGCGGACATTGCTCCTCGCATTGCCGGCAGGCGACGCAGGCCGATGGCTGCGGTCTTGCAAAAGTTTTGATCGCAAAGGCGGATTTTTCGGGATCGGCGAAGATGGTCGCTTCATTCCGCAGGGAGATAATATACGGAATGTTCAACCGCACAGGGCAGGGCATACAGTATTTGCAGGCGGTACAGGAGTAAGGGACGAGTTTGTTGTACTCTGCGGCCACCTTGTCGATGATCGCAAGCTCCCGCGCCGTCAACGTTTCGGCGTCGGAAAGGATGCGGATGTTCTCGGCGACCTGCCCAAAGGTGCTCATGCCGCTCAAAATGGTCATGACTTCGGGGAAGTGCGCGACCCATTTGAGACCCCATTCGGCCGGCGTTCGTTTCACGTCGACGCTGTCCCAATATGCCTTGATCGGATCCGGCAAGGCATCCGTGAGTTTTCCTCCTTTGAGGGGTTCCATGATCACGAGGGGGATGCCTTTGGACGCCGCGTACCGCAAGCCATCCACGCCTGCCTGCAATGCCGTGTCCATGTAGTTGAACTGTATCTGACAGAAATCCCACGGAAACGCATCCACGACTTCCCGGAAAAACGCGGGCGTTTCCCCGTGGAAGGAAAAACCGATGTGCCTGATGACGCCTTCCGCCTGCTTTTCCTTCATGAAGCGCAAGGTGTCGCAGCTCTTGACTTTCTCCCAGAGTTTTTCATTGATCGCGTGCGCGAGATACAGGTCTATGTACGGCAAATTCAAGCGTCTCAGCTGTTCGTCCAAGAATTTTTGCTGATCTGCGGCGTCTTTCACATACACCCAAGGCAGTTTGTCCGCCACGAATACTTTC
>JAISML010000180.1 GCA_031276775.1 Eubacteriales Family XIII. Incertae Sedis bacterium
GTGACGGGCTGCGTATATACTTTCAGCCAAGGTTCTATGGATTCCCTGTACGCACTGTCGAAACTTGGGCTGACGTACTGCCCCGCATTGAAAGGCGTGTAAGGCGGATATTTCATCCCGTTTCCGGCGCTGCTCCCGATCGCCGCCCCGTTCCGGGAGAACGCGACGATATCCGCGTCCGGCTCGATATTGATGGGCGTCCGATAACCGCCGATCCCCATGCCGGGTCTCTGGGCGGTATTGGCGGAACCTACGCTGCCGCCGGGTCCCCCCGTCGCCACGATCTTGCCGCCGCTTATGTGGATGTTGCCGTTCACCTCCTCGGTACCATCAGGGTTATACTCGGGACGGCCCGGGCCGATGCCGGCGCCGCCGCCTGTCGCGGAGGATCCGGTGATGCTTGAACTGCTGATGTTGTGAATGGCGCCGCCGCCCGTCGCCGTGATGGTACCGCCGGTTATCCTGATAAGACCGGCGCCGCCGCCGTCCGTGCGCCCGGACGTTCCCGTACCGCCGCCGCCGCCGATGCCCGCGCCGTTGTTGTTTCCTTGCGCCGTGATCGTGCCGGAGTTGATGGTGATGCGCCCCCCGGCAGCGCTCTGTCCGCCGCCGACGCCCGCTCCGTTGAGGTTGCCTCCCGTCGCCTTTACCGTGCCGGAATTGATGGTGATGTCTCCGCCGGAACCGTTTATGCCGCCGCCGATGCCCGCGCCTCCGTAACCGCCTTGCGCCGTGATCGTGCCGGAGTTGATGGTGATGTCTCCGCCGCTCGGTCTTGAGACGGATGTGTTGCCGCCGACGCCGCCGCCGACGCCCGCGCTTCCGTAACCGCCTTGTGCCGTCAAGCTGCCGTTTCCGCCGATGGTGATCGACGCTTTCACCGGCGTGGCGGTGTTGGTACGGGAAACGTGCAGCGCAGCGTTGCAGGCATCCGCGTCGGTACCCGCATAGGTCTGCGTGAGATGATTGTCTCCCACAAGCGTCAGATTCACGGCGGAACCTACTTCCACTTGGAAAGCGGGCACATTCCTCGCCGAGGATGTTATGTTGACGTCATGAATGGTGATATCGACCGCACCGCCGCCGTCGACCCTGACGCCGGTCACGAGTGAGGCTGCGGACTGTACGATGTTGAAACGATTGCCGTTCGCGTCCGATCCGAACGTTAAGATGCCGTCCTGAAAGGTATAGTACGGGCTGCCGCCCGTGAGAGAAGCGGTGTCCGACAGATCGATGTCGAATACCGCCAACGGATGGATCGCGGCCAAGGCGGTTGCTTCGCCGCCCGGCACGGTCACCCCGGATAAAGCGCTTTCCTCCGGGGAAGCCGATGTTTCCTCGGAGGCATCAGGGGGAGCTTCGACCGCCGCCTTTTCTTTGTCGTCCCTCTCTTCGTCCGAACCGATCGCAGCCGGATCGTCCGGCGCACCCGCCGGCGTCTCGGCCGCGTTGTCCGCAGTCCCGTGGAATACCCTGACGACCTCCGCATTGGTCACTGCCGTAACCCCTAATGCAAGCATGCATATGATTGCGACGATCTTGCTTACGCGTCTTCCGTTTCTCTTTTCCCCACTGTTGTTCATCTTGCTGCCCCTCCATATGATTGTCTTTGTAAGCGCGTGTGTGTTTGAAATGACGCCTACGTCCCTTGATGAACGAAATGATTATTCTGTTGTACGTCGTCTTCTTTGCAATTCGGATATGCCCGGCATTTCCGCCGGACTGTGCCGGGTCGCGCGCGACCACCTGTCTGCGGGGAGCAACAGCAACCGTTCTGCATTATCGCCATACGGAAATTCAAGCCGGAAACATACATGCCGGCATATTTCAGGAAACGCTGATGAATGCTTTGCCTGCGTAAACGCCGCAGTGTTTCCCTAAAAAGATCCGAACGTTCCTTTCATGGAATCCCCCCGTTCGTATTTTACATTTTAAACCCTAGCCTTACCGGACAGTCAAGCGTTTTTTGAAATTTGTTTTGCACTCGTGGCAATAAATGCAACCGCCCATGGGTCTGCGGACGGCGATGCGCCCGCCAACCCATGGGCGGCGACCAAACACCGTTGCACAACAAAAAACGGAAACGGGTCGGCAGGATATTCATCCCGCCGACCCGATCCTGAAGCGAAACCGGGGACATTGTGCAGAAAAATAAGGGGGGGGGGTCAATCTCCACTCGGCCACATCCGCAGACGGATGTTTTTTCGCCTCCTCGTATGCTTTTTTCGCCGCCGCGCACTACGGCGGCCCCGCAAAATGCGGTCATCCCATCGATGGATGCTCCGCCGCCTTTATTATAAAGTATAAAGCCGCTTTACAGTCAAGTGGTTTGTTTAAAAAACGCGCGCCGAATCGGGAAAAAGTTGCTGCGCAAGGGTTGGCGGGCTGCGCTGCGGCCGGCAAAGATCACAGCAACCCGCACTCGAAATACGCCGGCCGGCTGCCCAACTCCGCCCCTGCGTCATTCCGTTTCAAATCAAAGCAACACAGCCGGCTGCCGAAATGAACGTTTTTGATGGTATCGAGTATGCGCCTTGTTTCACTGTTTTCGATCGCGCCGACGCATATCGCGCCGTACAGTGGACGGGCGGCCGCCGCCGCTTCCCCAAGAAAAATCCGTATGATATCCGGATCATCGCGCCCGGCGGCGAAAAAACTGAGATATGCAAAATCGGCGACCTCGCCCTGTTGCGGCAAGGGCGGATAACGCAACGGACGGAGCAGAACGTTCCACTTGGACAGCGTTTTGTAAATGCCGTTGTAGGCTTTGACGATGTGCTGCTTGAAATCCCGCTGATCCCAAAGCGCTCCTGCTGCGGCGATGTCGCCGCCCGGATGCGTGAGCAGATAAAAACACTCCGCATGCAAGCCGTGAAACGCGGAAAGGGAGGTCATCTCCGGGAAAAAATCGTGATTTCGCCCGTAGTCGCGGTAATGACGCAACAATTTTTCCGCATCGGCCGCGTCCGCCCGGCGAAATGTGAAACCGTGACGGGGTTTTTTGGGCGCATACGGAGAAAACAGATATGTCGTATAGTTGCCGACGCTCCGCAGATCGGGCATGTACCCGCGTTTTTTGTCGAGCATCTTCGATCCCGCGCCGTTTTCCGAGAGGATCGAATAAAAGAAGAAATCCGCTTGCGCGTCATCCAATGCGGCGTGCAAGAGCCGCTTGAGATTGACAAAGCTGTCCGTACGCTTGCAAAGACCTGTAACGTAACCGACCGTGCGCACTTTGCCGCCGATGTACACCCGTCTCGGCAAGCAAACCATTTGCGCTCTGACGCGATTCCCTTCATCGACGCAGAGGGTTATTTCGGCGTCCTTGCAATCAGCCATGTACGACCGGAAAGCGTCTTCCCTCCTCGTGTACACAATGTCGAGCGCGCCGCCGGAAGATCGGGATTCGATCAGTTCAAGCATCCGTCCGCCATCCCCGGGAACGGCTCTGCGGTACAGGAGACTATTTTTTTGCTTCATCGAGGTTTTCCCCCACCGGGATGCCGATTCGCCGATCCACTTCAAAATGAAACATGATGTTCATCACCCAATATGCCAGATGCAGGATCGGTTTTTTCGTGCGCGCGCACAGAACCGGAAACCGTCTGAATATGGAACGAAACGTGAAATACCGGCGCTTATACTTCCCGCACAGGGCGCGAAGCCCATCCGGCGAGACAAGCGCCGGCGCAAAGGATATCTGCCCGTAATCGTAATCTTCCCGCAACCACCAGCGTTCATGAAGCAGACGACCTTCGGAGCGAAACGTTTCGTAGGTTTTGGTTCCCGGAAAACAGAGCAGATGATTGAACGCCACCACGAAAAACCTGTGCCGCATGGAAAAATCCAGAACATCGGCAAAACTTTGCTCGCAGTCGTGATCAAAGCCGAACACAAAGCTCGCGTAAATATTGATGCCCGCCCCGTGAATCCGTTCGACCAGCGTATCGCGCGCGCCAAGCCTGTCGTTCCATTCCTTGTTCATTTGTCTGAGGTTGCCCGCATCGATGGATTCAAAGCCGATCAGAACCAAAGTGCAGCCGCTTTCCCGCATCAGACGCAACAGTTCCCCATCCCCGGCAACGTCGAGGGTGATCTGCGTGACCCAGACGATCCTGAGCTTTGCGATCTCCGTAAACAGCGCTTTGGCAAAGGATTTGTCCGAAAAGATGCTGTCGTCCACAAAGAAGAATATCCCGTGTCCGCACGTTTTGATCTCGGCGACAATATCTTCGATGGGGCGATGCCGGTAACGTCCCCCGTAGTAAGAGGCGATGCTGCAGAATTCGCATTTTCGGGTACAGCCGCGACCGATCTCAATCAAGGATATCGGCAGATATTTTTTCATTTTGTCCGCATAGATCGAGCGATCGGGCAAACCGTAATCCGGGCAGGCAACGCCATGATAAAGCGGTTGGAAATTCCCCCGCGCAATGTCTGCCAGCGCGTCCGCCCAAACGCTTTCGGCGTTTCCCGTAATCAGGACGTCGGCGTGCGCTGCGGCGTCCCCGGGGCAAAGCGTGACATGATACCCGCCCATCACGACGATCTTTCCTTTCCGGCGAAAGCGTTCCGCCAATTCATACGCGCGTTTGGCGGTATAGGTCTCAACCGTGATCGCCACCACATCGCAAGGCGTGTCTTCGTCTATGGTCTCGATCCTGTCATCCAGAAAAAGCCTGTCGTACTGCGGAGGCGTCAGTTTGCTGAGCACGGCGACGGTCAGCGGTTCCATCAACCACGATCTGAGATATTTCTCACCTTTCTTTTTCCCGATGCCGGGCAGAACAAAGAGTATTTTCATCCTGTGTTCCGCCATGTCACGCTTCCTCTTCGGCATATTTGTCCCGCCCCATAAATTTAAAACCGAGGTTCATCACGATGACGGCAAGCTTGCTCAAAAAAGATTTTCCGGGCGCGCGCATAACGCGGGCGAAGATGCTTTTTATGCGGTATGTCTCGCGCCAAGCTTCATGATACAATTCCAGCAACCGCTCCGGCGACACGTTTTGCGGTCTGAAAACAACCTCGGCCTGCGTGTAGCGCCCCCAGTCCTCGGTCAGGATCCGTCCCTGCTCTTTCATCCGCTTGTGCAGATCGGTGCCCGGCGTCGGCGTCAGGATGAAATAAATCGCGATGTCGACGCCGAGGGCGCGTATCCTTTGGGGGAGCAGAACCAGATCCTGCTCCGTGTCCGAGTCCAGGCCCAAAAGGAACGTTCCGTTCACGCTCATGCCGTGACGGTGGATGTTCGCGATCGCTT
>JAISML010000244.1 GCA_031276775.1 Eubacteriales Family XIII. Incertae Sedis bacterium
GGAGCAAGGCGGATCAGAGCGATCTGCATTGGTACGCGGCAAGCGCCTCGGGCGGTAAGTACACCGCCGCAATCCGGCTTGCGAACCACCAATACAACACGGGGCAATACATCGTCCACGCCTATGTGACGGGCGCGAACGGCGTGAGTTCCTGCGTGAAAGGCGCGACGTTTGCGGTCGCCTCACCGGTCACGGTCACGGCGGCGGACACGGTCGGAACGGAGCGCAGCATTGCGCTGTCCGCCGCCGGGATCGAAGCGCTGTGCCCGGCGGGCGAAGTGCGCTTCGCGGTGTGGAGCGACGCGGGCGGCCAGGACGATCTGATCTGGTACGCCGGGACGAAATCCGGCAACCGGTGGATCGCCTCCGCGGACGTCGCAAAGCACAGGACGGCGGGGAAATATCAGGTGCACGCGTACGCCATCGTCGGCGGCTCGGGCGTCTTTGCCGGCGCGACGACGTTCAGCATCCGCGCCAACGCCGCGGAGACGCTCACCGTCGCGGCGCAGGGCGGCGGCAGCCACCGCGCGGAGCTGACGGGCGTCGGCGCGCCTTCGGGCCTGGGGCGGGTGCAGTTCGCCGTGTGGAGCAAGGCGGATCAGAGCGATCTGCATTGGTACGCGGCAAGCGCCTCGGGCGGTAAGTACACCGCCGCGATCCGGCTTGCGAACCACCAATACAACACGGGGCAATACATCGTCCACGCCTATGTGACGGGGGCGAACGGCGTGAGTTCCTGCGTGAAAGGCGCGACGTTTACTGCGGCGCTACCGAGCGAAATGACGACGTTTTATGTGTCGCCGACGGGAGACGACGCCAATCTCGGCACCTTGGAATCGCCGTTGAAATCCATCGACAGGGCGAAAGCCGCGGTCAGAGCCGTGAGCGTTTCCCAAAAATCGGACCTTACCGTCATCCTGCGGGGAGGCCGTTATACGCAGAGCAAAACGCTCGTGTTCGACGAGAACGATTCCGGAAAAAACGGTTACAAGGTCACTTACACGAATTATCCGGGAGAAACTGTTTCCGTCAGCGGGGGCGTGCGGATAAGCGGTTGGGAGGAAACGCAGGACGGCGTATGGAAAGCGAACACGTCCCTGGGCGCAATGCGTCAACTGTATGTCAACGACGTGCGGGCCGTCTTGGCGCGTTCGTCCTCCGTCCCGTATCAAATCACGGGTTACGGTTCCGGCAGGAAAGCTTTCACCGTCAGAGCCGAGGATGTAGAGGGGATCTCCGGCGGGGAGATATGCACCTATATGGACTGGAAATTCAGCGTGCTGCCGATCGAATCCATCACAGCGGTCCAGGGAAACGACGATCTGAAAACGGTCCGTCCGAAGACGTTTGCCGCAGATGTGATGCAGTATTACGGTACGCTCCTGGATTTCAATTGCAGGTACTTTCTTCAAAACGACAAGTCGCTCCTGGACGAGCCGGGCGAATTTTGGTTTGACAGGAACGAGCGGGCCGTCTATTACATTCCGAGGGAAGGGGAGGATATGGCCGACGCTGCGGCGTATGCGCCGGGCGTCGGGCGGCTTGTGGAGATAGCGGGGAGCGCCCCGCAGACGCACGCGCGGAATCTGATCTTCAAGGGACTGACGTTTGAGTATTCAGGTTTTGATACATTCACGGACAAAGGCTTGCTTGAATATCAGGCCAATCACTTCTACACGGAAGACGCCGGATCGGAGCATTCGCCGATGGATCTGCCGTCCGGGACAATTCATGTCGAAAACGCGGACAATATCCGGCTTGAAAGTTGCGTGATCCGGCATTCGGGCGGCGCCGGGATCAATCTCTATCCGTCGGTCAGCGAGAGCGCCATTGACGGATGCGTCGTGACGGACATCGCAGGGAACGGCGTCACCGTTTCGCCGTTCTGCAGCAACCAATACACCTCCGAAGAACTTTTCACCCCCGCCGATCCAGCTTTGACCGGCGTCCATGACATCGACGTCACGAACAATGTCATCACATGGACGGGGCAGGAGTTCAAAGCGTCCTGCGCGTTGGCGAATATTCTGGGCTATCGGATCCTCATGCGCAACAACGAGATCGCGTTCGCGCCGTACACGGGGATCAGCAACGGATGGGGTTGGTCCCAAAACGATTACGTGGTCAGGGAAAACACCATCGCATACAACGACATCCATCATATCGGCATGAGCAGCGTGGATACGGCGGGATATTACAATCTGAACGCGCAACGCGGCACACAAATTCTCGGGAATTACATTCACGATATCCAAAAAGCGGGCACGGGTCGCGCGGGGGCCCCGGTTTACCCGATCTATCTCGACGAGGGGTCGGATCACTTGGTCGTCACGGGCAACAGCATCAGGAACTGCCCCGAAAACCCACAGAATATTTTGTATCACAACACGGGGGATCAAATCTACGCGGCGGACAACGGCTACGCCGAAGCGACGGTCGCGAAAGCGGGCGTCGGCGAGGCTTACCGGGGCATATCGCTGAAACAATACAACCCGGCGGGCAGTTCCCTTGTGCGGAACATATCCTTGGGACAACCGGCGAAACGTTTTGACGGGGAGGTCGGCATGCGGTTCACCGCGGCGAAGAACGCAACGGTTACGGCATTGGGCAGATTTTATCTGGCGGGCAATACCGGCGTTCACCGGCTGACGCTCCATGACGCATCCGGAAATATCATCGCGCAGACGTCTGTGGATATGTCCGGGGACGACGTAGATTACAACGGCTTTCAATACGCGGCGTTGGCGGATTCCGTCCAACTCGCCGCCGGTCAGTCCTACTATCTGACGTCGGAGGAAAAATCGGACGGCGATCTGTTCCTGGGGAGCGCCTGCAAAGTTATTTCCGATAACAATTTTACGGTTACCGGAAGTGTTTCCAAGGCGCTTTTGGGTGGATTTGTGACGGAACCCACAGGAGATCGCACGGCCGGTCCCGTCAATCTCCTGTTTGAAAATTGAGTCGATCGCGGCCGGGGAAAAGTGCGCGCCTCTTTTCCCCGGCACAGGGAAAGGAATAAGGTTACAACCCATGAAACTGCCGTTCAGAGAAGTGCATCTTGATTTTCATACTTCCGAGCACATCGGAGACGTCGGCCGCGATTTTGACAGGGATCAATTCAAAGCGGCGCTGCAAACCGGCCGTGTCAATTCGATCACCGTATTCGCCAAATGCCACCACGGTTTCTTCTACTATCCGA
>JAISML010000014.1 GCA_031276775.1 Eubacteriales Family XIII. Incertae Sedis bacterium
GATGTTCATATTCAACACCTCCGCTTATAATATAACACGGCATTAGGATAAATGCAACCTAAATTATTATTTTCCCCGATTCCCGAAATAGTCCTTGACAATACAGTCCGAACGGTTTATCAATGGTTTTGACCACGATTGCCTGTTCTCTGCCCGGCGCGATATTGGTTCGCTGATCATGGACTATGCGCCTGTTCCCATAGCGGATATTCGGGCGGCTCTCGTGGATAGCACCGGGAGGCATAGGTCGCCGTATTTCGGGCAGGCGGCTGAATCGCTCCTACAGCTTTACAGTTCCGGCAATCCTATACGGATGTTCACGGCACTGCGCATTTGGCAGGAATACAGTCGCGCACCAAATGACAAAGACGCCGCCGCAAACCTCTACGACGCCATAGACGATATCACGCTCGCCCTGCGGTTCAATATGGTGGATCATGTGAAGTCGTGGCAGGAGACGGACAGGCGCCGCCCGCTCCGTTTCCTTGATACGGATTTTCGCAAATTCCCTGTCGCGCTTTTCTTTGATTCAGACAGGGACGCGCACGAGTACGCGGTCACGGATGTGTCGCCGCTCGCAATCGCCGTGTACTATCTCAAACGAGTCTATGACAGCGGCCGATATATCCAGGCCTGCCCCATCTGCGGGCGGTCTTTCGTCGCAAAGACGGCGGGCATGACGACGCTTTGCTCGGCGGATTGCCGGCGCGTTCAGATCAGGGAGAACAAGCGCAGATTCGATGAACGGGCGAAGGGTATCTCATACGAGAGAGCGAGCAAGAACGAGTATATGTACTGGTACAACAGGATGTGCAAACTGCGTGAAATGGAACCGTCCGAAAAAGAAATGAAGAAAGCCGAGCGGCTGTTTGATAAATACAAGGATGAAGCGTCGCGACGGAAGAAAGAGGTCATGGCGAAGAAGATCGCCGCCGCCGATTATGAGAGTTGGCTACTCGCACAGCGCAATGTGATCGACGGATTCATGGACAGGCTTGGAAGGTGAAAACAAAACGGCATACATATTGCGTGTTGACATGAGTATTTTCAGGCCGTATAATCTTATCAGCACAAGGAGGGTTTCCATGAAAGCCATTGCCAAAAGACTGAAAACACTAAGAAACAAATTGGGGTATTCCCAAAGTGAACTGGCGAAAATGATAGGCGTTACGCAGGCAAGTATCAACAGATATGAAAACGATCAGGTGACGCCGCCGCCGGAAACGTTTCTCTGGTATGCCGATTATTTTGGCGTATCGCTTGATTACATATACGGCAGGATCGATGACCCGCAAGGCGCGAGTGAGAAACATACGGCCAACGCGCTCAAAGACCAATTTTCAGATGATGAAAAACTACGTAAGTTCGTAGAGTTCTGTTTCGAGCCGGGTACGTCCGGCAACGACAGGCTAAAAGAAGTTATCGTCGAAATGCTCGGCGGAAAGTAAAGGAGTCCTCATATGTCAAATGACAAACTGGATATATTGACGCAACTGCGCACCGAACGCGAAATGGGATACAAGGGCGGGCTATACCATATCACGCAGATTGATTTCGCATATAATTCAAATCACATTGAAGGCAGCACGCTTACGAGTGATGAGACGAGATATATTTACGAGACAAACAGCTTGGTGCTTGATAAGAATGAAGCGGTCAATATAGATGACATCGTCGAGACGCTCAACCATTTTAAGTGTTTTGACTATTTGCTTGACGTCGCGGAAAATGATCTATCCGAGGAAATCATCAAGGCATTTCACCGTATATTGAAAGAGGGAACAAGCGACGAAAAGAAGCCGTATTTTGCCGTGGGCGATTACAAAAAAATCGAAAACACGGTTGGCAACGTCGATACAACCATGCCGGACAAAGTGCCGGAAGCGATGCGCAATTTGCTTGAATCATACAATTACACGTTGTCGGAATATCCCGATGCAAAAGACCTTGAAAAATTAGAAAAACTTATTGGTTTTCATGTTCGCTTCGAGCGGATACATCCATTCCAAGATGGAAACGGCAGAGTCGGTCGTCTGATAATGTTTAAGGAATGTTTGAGAATCGGGATTTCTCCTTTTATCATTGAGGATAAAAACAGAGCTTTCTATCTTCGCGGCATCCGGCGATATGACGTTGACAGAACGCAGCTTTATGAAACCATCAGGCACGAGCAAGAGATTTTCGATGGCAGATATGAAAAGTTTGCATTTCCCAAAGATGATATCTCGCAAGAAACATCCACAAAAAACCGGAAGGACAGAGAGCGCGGTGGTGAACGATGAAAGCGATCATATATGCGAGATACTCAAGTGAAAATCAGCGCGAAGAATCCATTGAGGGACAACTCCGGGAGTGTAAGGCGTTTGCAACAGCGCAAGGTATAACTATCCTGAACACCTACATCGACCGCGCCATGACCGCCAAGAGCGACAACAGGCCGGAGTTTCAAAACGGGTATCCTGCTTAAATCCCTGCTCGAAAGTTATGCCGGGTTTTTCTCCGCTGAACTCGCGGAAAAGGTCATCCGGGGTATGACGGAAAACACGCTGAAAGGCAAGTACAACGGCGGGCTTTTGCCACTCGGATATGCCGTCAATGCCGGCGGGTCTTGTGAGATTGACCCGCGGACCGCGCCTATCATCCTCGACATCTTCAAACTATATCAATCCGGCATGACGCTGAAAGAGGTCGCCGCCGAGATTGAGCGGCGCGGCGTCCGATCATGCCGAAAGCCAAGGCCGGCACACATCGCGCACTCACACAGGAAGAACGGGCGGTGTTCGATATACTGTTCAAGGCGCACAAGCGCGGCTGCTGGGCGGAGTTCATGCTGATGTTCGGTTCGCGTCCCGCCGAAACGAAACGGATATACGGTCGCCACATCGACATTGACAAGCGGCGCGTGTACATCGACGGGACAAAGTCGCAAGCATCAAAAAGATGGCTTCCCATGCGTGACGACATGAGGGACCGTTTCCGCGCGTTTCTCGCCGACGCCGCGGGAGAGCCGTTCAGACCGCTCTTCCGGAAGCGTGACGGAGGGACGATCCGACAAGCGACGCGCCGCAGGTGGTGGAAGTTCTTAAAAGCTGCTTACGAAAAAGAGAGCAACAGGGATGCGCCCGACCATGCAAACCGACCTTTTCCCGCCGACCTCGTTCCATACTGTTTCCGTCACGCCTACGCCACCGACCTCAAGGGCTTTGGCGTACCGCCCGAAAGACAAAAACCGTTGCGAATCGTTGATTTTCCAACATTTGCAACGGTTTTTCACGTTCTCGGATTTCCCAATACTGTGCGGTTATACCCGGGTATGATCATCCCCGCCCATCAACGGCAATCGACGCTTGAAAGCCAAACCTGCGAATGCCTGCGACGGCCGGTTCAATCGTCCCGCTCTTCGACGCGGATTCTTCGCCCTGAGGTCACGTACACGCAGATCCATCGCGACCGGAAACAATCCGGCAAAGTTTAAAATTCATTTTCATCGTCGGCGTTGCGCTCATGTCTTTTGCCGGACAGAACCGCAACGAAAATTTGTGCGCCCGCTATAAGGACATGCAGCAAAGTGTGCCTGTCCCAATATTGCATCGGCATGCTTATGTCTTCCGTCCGAATAAACAGCACAATCGAAGCCACCATTGCCAAGATCCCGATCAATCTCATCGCCGGACGTTTCCCGACAACGCCGGCCGCCGTCCCTCTCCCATCCATTCTCCTCGCTCTGTATGTGGCGACAAGAAGTATGGAAACAACAATCGTAACCAACGTAAATATCAAGTTCAGAAGCGCCCACGCGCCGTTCGATGCCAAAGGCGTCCTCCCGGAATCCAAAAACGTTTCTCCTTTCGGTTTGCCCGTTACTTCCGTTGCGTCTGTTGCCGGAGTCGGATCAGATGTCACATCCGTCGTCAAAGACGGTGCAAGCGGCGCGGGAACAACCGCAAACGACATGGAACCGCCGCCGTCTGCGGACACGGATGCGCCGGTGATCGGCGCAATGTGGATAGGAGTGATCGGCGCCATCGGAACCGCAACAATCGTGAATGTACCTTTTATTACGGTCAGCCTGTAGTTGTCCGTGTTGCCCGTAACGCGCGCGTCTATCCTATAATTCCCGATGGCGTCCCCTTCCTCCCTTGTGAGCGTCACCGCGCCGATCGGAAGATCGCCAAGCCCGTTTATCCTGTAGCTTGCCAGTGGCATGGGATCGGTTGCGCCGAACACCTTTGTGCCATTGCCGACATGAATGGTGATCGAGCGCG